>JAITBO010000377.1 GCA_031283505.1 Treponema sp.
CTCTCCCGTTGCTCCGCCAATTCGTGGAATATTTCCCCCAAATACCGCGCCACTTCTCCATAAAGCTTCTTTCTCCGATATTTCGGTATCCACACAATGTGATACTTGCAGTCCCATACACTATGGGAGTTGTAGTCTTTCATTCATGCCTCCTATCTGTTGAACTTTACGCGGTTCACTGATAGGAGAGTATCCTTGATACTCCCGGAAATGTCAAACTCTTACAGTCACCCCGGCAAAGCCGGGGGTTTACCAATTTTAATTAGAGTCTGTCCATAATGTAGACACATTATGGACAGACTCTAATTAAAATCTGCATTTTCGTAACCTTTAGGTGAAAAAATGCAAGGTCTGTCCACAAAGTAACCGACTTTGTGGACAGACACTAATTAATTATCGGCGTTTTCAGGCTTCTTCCCACACGTAGCGTATCCTCCAGACTTATGCCGTTGGCGGCAGCCAGAACTTCGGGGTCCACGTCGTAGGCCATGGCTATGGACCAGAGGGTTTCTCCCTGTTTTACCAGGTGGTTCCCCTCAAAAGCGGGGATATCCGTCTCCCGGAGGCTGGTCTTCTTATAGGGACCGGCGTTCCTGACGGCGGGTATGCGTATACGACTCCCTATTTGCAGGTAACGTTCTTTCATACCCGGATTGGCGTCGTTGATCTGTGCTACGGACACCCCGTAATGGACGGCCAGTTCCGAAAGAGTGTCTCCGTATTGAATGATATAGAAGTGATACCTGATAAGGGCCAGGTCCGTCCGTCCAAGGGCTTCCCTTACGGCAGGCTCGTCGGCGGTCCGCACCTTCAGGAAATACCCGCCTCCCGGGGGAGTGACGCCGTAATAAAGCTCCCGGTTGGCCGCCTTTAGAGATTCTCCATCTATCCCCGCCGCTTCCGCCAGAATATCCAGGTCCGCCTGCCGCTCCACGGGAACCCGCGTCCATTGGGGGTCTTCGGGCCAGAGAGGTTCAAGCCCATAGCGCCGGGGGTCCGAAACGATTGCCGCTACCGCCAGGAGTTTGGGGACGTAATGTACGGTTTCGATCTTAAAGCGCTGTTTTTCCGAAAGTTCCCAGTAATCCTTAATTCCCGTCCTGTTGATGGTCTGCCTGACCGCCCCCAGTCCCGCATTGTACGCCGCCAGAGCCAGGGGCCAGTCCCCCAGTTGCCTGTAATTGTCCTCCAGCTTACGGAGGGCGCCCTGGGTGGACTTCCAGAAATCAAGCCGTTCATCCATCCAGTCGTTAACCTTCATGTCAAAGGGACCTATGCTGTTCTTCATAAATTGCCAGAGCCCCGAGGCTCCGGAGGCGCTTTTGGCCGTAGACAGGAAGGCGGATTCGATTACCGGCAGATACAGCAGTTCCGGCGGCAGACCCCGGTCCTCAATCTCCCGGCGTATAAAGCCTAGATAAGGCCCCCCTCTGATCATCACCTGTTTGAGCCAGGCAAGACCGCCGGGACTGGTATACTGACGTATATAGCGCTGGGTAAGGGGCCGATTCTGTCCCGGTATGACCGGAGTAAACGCCGTCCCGGAGTATACCCCTAAAGGCAGGTGTTCCGCCCCATCCTCCTCCGCAGACTTTACCCGCCGGAGGGGCCGCCCCTGATCATCGGTTTCCATGTTGACCGGCGCGTCTTCCGCCGCCGGAGGGGTCGCTGTTTCCTGTACCGCCTGCCCGGAGGCCGCCTGTTCCGCTCCCCAAACCATACCCGCCGCCGGAAAAAGCGCAAAAACAAGCCATATTGGTAAAAAAGCGGTTACGGCGGTGGTGAAAATTTGCTTTAACCTCGCGGATAAAGGAAGCATCAGAATTTCTCTCCGTAATAAATCCCCGCCCATTCCCACCGGCCATGAATCTCCGGGTTCAGGGGAAAATATATCTTTCTGAAATAGAAGTACCAGACCGAAATATACTGGGACCAGCCCCAGGTACGCAGGAAGGCTTCGTTGGCGTTGGATTCGGAGTCCAGCGCCGCCGCATAGCGGATGCGGTTTCCCCGCATGAAGTCAGAAAGGTTGAATTCAGCCATACCCGCGTTGTCCTCGTCTTCCTGTTCCCAGGAACGGGCAAAGAAGTTCACCATGGCCCGGAACTGTCTGAGCCTGACACTGTTTCCCGTATCCAGCGCGGACTTGATGGCGGTGAGCAGAGCGTCCAGGCTTTCAAAGGTCCAGTCCTTGGAAGAATTGTTGAAATCCACAAGCTGTTTTGCATAGGTGTAGGCATCGGGAAACCCCGGAATTACGGTGCCGTAATAGGGGAGGAACCTGGTGTATGCCTGGATAGCGCCGTTCCAGTCGCCGGTCTGTTCGCAAGCCTGGCCCAGCATGAAATAGACCAGCCCCAAATCTACCTTGTCGGGAAACCGGGAGATCAGCGCCTCGTAATACCAAACCAGTTGTTCCGGGTTTGTCACCAGGGAAATAAGCCGGTTTAAGGCGATAAAATGAATTGATTCTCCCCGAACGATAAGATCCGGATGGTTTTTTACGATAATGTCGAAGTATATGGCCGCCACCGGATAGGCTTCCTGCTGAACATAGGCAAAGGCAATCATAAGGAAATAATAGACGGTGTATGGGTCTTCCGGGTATTCGTGAATCCAGGAATTGAGAAAATTGACGAGCCGTCCGTATTCCTTTTCCCGGGCGTATTCAAAGGCGATTTCCTGAACCACGGGGAACCGGGCTTCGCCGGTCTGTCCGTCTGTTTCCAGCAGGGTGAAAAGGTCCCGGAAAATTTCCTGTTGACCCTTGTCTCCGGTTATATAATAAGGATCGGAGGTGTTGAACCCCGCCAGAACACCTTCCTCCGAAACGGTCCGGCTTTCTTTGGGAATCTTGTCATAAGGATTTTTGTCCGCCTTCTTACAGCCGGGCAGGAATACCGCAATACACAGGATAATTAAAAAATTCGGAACAACCAGCCTGGATAAACAATATTTTTTTTCGTTTTTCACCGGAATCATTTTATCATGGGGTATTCCCATTGGCAAGGGAAGCCTTGTCACGGTATAATTATTAATATGTCCCATATTGAAATCCACAAAATAACTGCCCGGATTATTTTTGTTCTTGGCCTTTTGTTTATGTTCCTGGGTTGCGGGTTTCTCCTGGGCAGCCTGGCCGAAACGTCCGGAATATCCGTGTTGGGTTCCTTTTTTTTTGTTATTATCGGGTCCGGATGCGCCTTTTTAGCGGTAAAACTCAACAAACGTTCCACTTACCTCTTCTTTGCCACCTTTTTTTTCCTGGTCGGGTTCTTCCTCTTCCTGTCGGCTCTGAAGATCATGCCCCTCATCTTTACAGAATGGTGGCCTCTCCTTTCGGTTTTTGCCGGACTTGCCCTGATCCCCGCAGGCTGGCATCGGTACGGAAAGATCCGGCCCCGGTATGTGGTTCCTTCAACAGCTTTTATAGTTTTAGGCTGTATACTTTTAATTTTTTCGCTGGATGTAGTGTCTTTTTCCTTCAAGCAGTTCATGCTGGACCGGTGGCCCCTCCTTTTGGTACTTGCCGGCCTTATTCTGGTGTTGATTTCTCTGAGTACTAAAGGTAAATCTGAGGATACCAAGCCGTGACTTGTCTTACGGAAGACCGTCATTACCTTCTTCCCTGTTTTGTATTGTCCGGCATACGCATTTTTTCTTTGTTCTTTTTTTGCGGTTTCGTTTTTTCCTGCGGAAGCAAGCCTCAGGTACAGGAGGTACCCCTAAGCGCGGCTCCCGCCGCTCCGGACAGCCAGCCGTCCCCTTCCTCCCCCGGGGGCGTTGCCGGAGAGATCCTCGCCCTGGTCGAGAATGGCTCCTTCCCCTCCCTGCTCAGGGCCCTGGACCTGATCCGCGAGAGAAACCTGGGGGATTCGGAATTCGGACGGCTCATGAACGCCGTAGCCGTAACCCTGCTCCAGAAGGTATACCCTTCCCTGCAAAACCAGTATCCCGCAGTAGTTCCCCCCCAGACCCATGTCTATACCCGCATACTCCGGGAAGCGGAACGGGGAAATTATGTATACGTCCCCGGGAATTCCCGGGATTACCTGGAACATATACTTCCTTTTCTGGCTCTATTCCGGGAAACCCGCCCGGACAAACTGGACGCGGCTAGGACAGACCTGATCCGGGCTTGCGAACTGAACCGGAATTCCGTTTTGGCCCCCTTTTTCCTGGGGCTTATTTACGAGCGTTCCGGCCTTCTTAACACGGCGGCGGAGGAATACAGCCGGGCCTATAGCATTTCCGGGGATTGCTACCCTGCGGCCCTGGGCCTTGCCAGGGTTCTGGAAAGCCAGGATAAGCGGCAGGAAGCCATACGCCTGCTGTCGAACCTCGTCATCCAGTATCCCGACAACCTTGCGATAAAACGTCAGTTGGCTGCGGCTTACTATAATAACCGGGACTGGTCCCGGGCCGGACCTGCCATTGCCGAAGTCCTCCAGCGGGACAGCCGGGACAGCGCCTTTATCCTGATGCGGGCCCATGTTCTGGTGGAACAAGGGCAGTTTCTCCAGGCTCAGGCGCCCCTGGATCTTTTTGGGTCTATGGAACCCAACAACCGGCTCTACCTCTTTCTCAGGGCTCGGGTCCAGGCCGAAGGCTACCGTAACCGGGATTCCGCCCTGAACTACCTCCGTTCCATCCTCAGGACCTATCCCAACGATGACGAAGCTTTGGTATACGCCACCCGGTTGCTCATAGAATCCGACCATTCCGAAGACCAGATCGAAGGCCGGGAACTTCTGCACCGTCTTTTGGCCGAAGGGAATCCGTCGCTTCTGGTGGCAAATCTGGCTCTCCAAGACGCTATACACCGGGAAGCCTGGGACGAAGCCCGCCCCTACCTGGACCGCCTTCTTGCGGAGCGGCGTTCTTCCCAGGACCTCTTTAGCGCCTACGTGGTTGAACGGGGATTGGGTAACAATTCCGCAGCTCTCCAGGCCGCCCGGGAACTCTATGAGCGGGATACCTCCTCGGAAGAGGGGATAAACGCCTACATCACCGCCCTTATAGACACGGGCCGTAATGAGGAAGCCGGACGCCTGATAGAAAGCCGTCTTGTGTCCCTTCCCGGCGGCATCCTGAAAGGCCGGTACTACTACCTTCGCAGCCGCCTGCGCGCCAATGAGGAAGCGGTGATGAACGATCTCCGTTCCAGTCTGTTTGAGGATCCCCGTAATCTTAACGCCCTGATCGCCATGTTTGAAATTTACCGCCGCCGCAAGGACGACAACCGGGCGGTATTCTACTTAAAACAGGCCCTTGCCCTGGCCCCCGACAATCCCCAGCTTAAACGCTATGCCTCCGAATACTCCTCCCTTTTGGGCGGAGGGTATTAGGGACGCCGGGGAGCCAAAGGTTTGGCCTGGTAAACCCCTGGAAAAAAATTGCGGATTTGTCCTCTTTCCTCCGTGTTCCTCCGTGGTTAAATTTCTTCAATATTTAGCTAAAGAAGAAAAACCACTACGGAGTACGCGGAGTTGCACGGAGTTTTAGTTACAAACTCGATATACCCGCATTGCGGGAAAACTATACAAGGAATTGTCTATGAAAAACTCAAAACTTTTAGGCTTTTTGGCCTTCAGCTTCCTCGCCGGTTTACCGGCTGGATGTTTCAACCCCATTACCGCGATCCCCCTAAAACAGGCGACCTGGTTACCGATCCCTTTACCATCGACATCATGATCGGTAAAGACGATTCCGCCCTTACTCTAGCCGGTCGGATTCCTCCAGGATAAAAGGTGACATCCGTAATATCCTCCAGCTTATCGTGGCGGGTAAAGATGAGCAGAATAACTCCACCGTTGTTGCATTTGAAGAATATCGCCGGAAAAACAAAAAAGAGAATGCGGCTGCGCTTTCCATCACATTGAGAAGACGGTGGAGGATGACAAAGAAGTATTCTCGGAACCATCCATTCTTGGTATGAATGGGAACGGAGCGGTGTCCTTTGAGAAAGCGGCAGAGGGGCCTGGACCGAATACGCCCTATAATCCGGAGGATCCGCCGCCGGCAGGCACTTTGACAATCAAAGACGGGAAATTTGAGGGCCTGGATGAGGATGATCCCACGAACAAGACAGCGTATATAGGGTTTACCAGTGCGGGGTATGATGCCGGAACTACTGCGGAAGTGTATTACGCGGTAGTGACTGCCAACTCTACGACGCCTGGGTATTCCGCGTATACCAATAGTTTGGATCCGGTTGCCCAAGATACCCACACGGGAAAACTGATAACCCTGCCCGGAGATGGGAATAACATTGATTATGACGTGTACGTGCTGTTGTTCAAAGGCGGAAAGGTAAGCGCGCCGCTCAAGATCAACACGAAGAAAGGCGGACAAAAGGTAGAGGGTGAATTTGGCGATGACGCGCCGATGCCTGCCTACATGACGTTGGTAAAAGGCGGGAAGTTTATGATGGGGAGTCCGGCAGACCAGGCGGAAAAAGGGAGGAATATTGATGAAGTGCAGCATGAGGTAACGGTGAGCAGTTTTTATATGAGCAAGTACGAAGTAAGCCAGGCGGAATATAAGGCATACACGGACGCCATCAAGACGACTCACACCAATAATTTTACAGGGGATAACCTGCCAGTGGAGCAAGTAAGCTGGTATGATGCAGTGGAGTATTGCAACTGGTTGAGCGGGGTAGAGGGACTGAGCCCGGCGTATGAGATAACGAAAGGGGACGAGTCGGCTCAGGATATGTGGACGGTAAACTGGGACAAGAGCGCTAACGGGTACCGGCTGCCGACTGAGGCGGAATGGGAATATGCGTGCCGAGCTGTTGATCCTGATGCGCCAACTTACCCGCCGTTTAACACGGGGGTCAATATTACTATGGAGCAGGCGAACTTCAATGGGACGAGTTCGTACAATGGGCAGAATACAGGGGGAACCTATAAGGGGAAGACAATGGCGGTGGATAGTTTTCAGAAGAATAAGTTTGGATTATACAACATACACGGGAACGTGTTTGAGTGGTGCCGGGACTGGTATGACACTGACTATTATAAGGCGGGAGAAGCGTCGGACCCTGACGGGCCGCCGGTTTCTAACGCCCGTGTAGTACGGGGTGGGAACTATCTCGTCTTTGCGGAATTTCTGCATTCAGCGTATCGGACCTACTACAACCCGATGAGCAGCTACTACTTCCTTGGCTTCCGGCTGGTGCGCCCTGAGTGAAGACTTGTTGCACAAGTCTTTTGCGGCTCTGCTGCTACTCCGCGTAAAAGGGCGTGGAACGACAGCCCTTCCGGGTGGAGCCGCAGGGCGGCCCCCATACGTTTACATAAGAGAAAGTATCCGCAAATGGACGCTAAATTTCACGAATTATTCGGATAAATTAGCGTTCATTCGCGTAATTCATTGACCTTTTTCTCTTTCTCTTCTTTCCTCCGTGTTACTCCCAGGAACCTACGGTTCCAGTATTCCGTGGTTAAAATTTTTAAAACCCGGTAGCTTCTCAACAATTAAAAGTAAATGCAATAGTCCTGGACAAATAACAAAATCCCCTTTTAATCACCTTCATTTTCTTCTATACTTATCAGATTATGGCCCTTGATCCGGTAAATCCCTTGATTGTACAAAGCGATAAGACCCTGCTTCTGGATGTTCATGCTCCGGGGGCGGAAAACGCGCGGGCCGCCATTCTGCCCTTTGCGGAGTTGGAGAAGTCTCCGGAACATATTCATACCTTCAGGATAACTCCTCTTTCTCTGTGGAACGCCGCCGGCGCGGGGCTGACTCCTCAGGATATTGCCGCCGCGCTGGAAACCTATACCCGGTATCCCATTCCTCCGGGAATCATCGAAGGGTTTTCCGACACTATGTCCCGGTACGGGAAGATACGCCTGGTTTCCGAGGGCCAGCTTGCCGCTGCTTATGACGGGACCAGGGCGGCGGACTTGCCGGACGATCTTCTTCTTGTTGCCGAAGATCCCTCCGTCCGGGCGGAAATAGGGGCCGCCAGGGTTCTGGGCAAGTATCTGGAAAAGACGGCCCTGGGTTTCAGGCTGCATCTGACGGACCGGGGCATAGTCAAGCGGGAACTCATCAGGATGGGATGGCCCGTGCAGGACCTGGCGCCTTTGGCTTCCGGGGAAAATCTGGAGATTTCCTTTAGGGAGGTGACCGGAGGAGGGCTTCCCTTCAAGCCTCGGGACTACCAGATTGAGGCCGCCTTTTCCGTGGTGGGGGACGGCAGACTTGGCACGGGCTACGGGGTGGTGGCCCTTCCCTGCGGTTCGGGGAAAACGGTGGTGGGGATGGCTGTCATGTCCCTTCTCAAGACCAATACCCTGGTGCTGACCACCAATGTGGCGGCGGTTCACCAGTGGATAGACGAACTTTTGGACAAGACGGATCTGACGCCGGATAAGATCGCCGAGTATACCGGGGATTCCAAGGCTGTGGCGCCGGTTACGGTGGCTACCTACCAGATTCTCACCTGGCGGCCCGCCAGGGACGGGGATTTTCCTCACTTTAGGCTTTTCCGGGAACGACCCTGGGGGCTCATCATCTACGACGAGGTTCACCTGCTCCCGGCGCCGGTATTCCGGGTAACTGCGGAATTGCAGGCGGTCAGACGTTTGGGCCTTACCGCCACCCTGATCAGGGAGGATGGGGCGGAGGATGCGGTGTTCAGCCTGGTGGGACCCAAACGCTACGATGTGCCCTGGAAGGACCTGGAAGGGAAGGGGTGGATCGCCTGCGCCGTCTGTACGGAGATACGCCTGGATATGCCGGAGGACCTGAAGATACCCTATGCGGTGGCCTTTCCCCGGGAAAAGTACCGCATAGCCAGTGAAAACCCCTTCAAGGAGACGGCGGTCAGGCAGCTTGTGGAAAATCACCCGGAAGACTACATCCTGGTGATAGGTCAGTATATCAGTCAGCTTGAATCCCTCGCGAAGATACTCAAGGCCCCTGTCATCACCGGAAAGACGCCCAATGCGGAGCGGGAACAGCTCTACGGCGCCTTCAAACGAGGGGAGCTGCGGGTCATCGTGGTATCCAAGGTGGCGAACTTTGCCATAGACTTGCCGGACGCTTCCATGGCCATTCAGGTATCCGGGTCTTTCGGGTCCCGCCAGGAAGAGGCCCAGCGGCTGGGTCGTATTCTGCGTCCCAAAAACCTGAAAGGGGAGGGGGGGCGGAACTCTTATTTTTACACCATCGTTTCCCGGTACACCGTAGAAGAAGACTTTGCGGCAAACCGCCAGAAGTTCCTGACCGAGCAGGGGTATAAGTATTCCATTCAGCACTGGACTCTTGAAGAACTGGTCCCGGCGGTAAAACCGGCAGTGACCGGAGGCCGATAGTCCCTTATGAGACAGTTATCTTTCCGGACGGAAGATGAATGGAAGGCCGCCCTCCTTACTTTGCCGGACAATACGTATTTCGATTTGATGAGAAGCGTTTTCGGCAACATCAAAACCCCTTTCAACAAGCATCGCTTAATGGAAGACCTGGTATCCTTCCTGTCCCGCCGGGAAATCCGGGAGATTATCACCGCGTATATTGACGAAACGGATCACCGCCTCATCATTGCCATCGCCGTCCTGGGAGAACCTGCGCCGGGGGAACTGGAAAGCTTTTTCTCCGGGGAATATTCCTACCTGGACATACACGGGATGCTCCTTAACCTGGAGGAACGGCTCATCGTCTACCGTTTTCTGGAGGACGGAGTTTATCACCTGGCCCTGAATCCCCTGCTGGCGCCGGTGCTTTCTCCCTTGCTCATGGAGATGGGTGTCCTCCTGCCGTCCTTTTCGGTACTGCCGGACACGGAACCTGTCCCCCCCCCGGATGATCGTATCCTTGCCGGGTTGTTAGCCTTTTTGTTTGACGAGGGTGAATTCTTTAAGGCTGAGGGAGGGATTCGGAAAAAGGTGATGGACGATGGCAGGCGCATCTTTCTTTCTCTTGATATTGAGCGTCTTATAGGGGGTCTGCAAATCATAGGCCTCTTTTCATCCGGTGAAGGCCGGCTGGGGCCGGATACGCGGAAGTTTGCCGCATTCAGGGATCTGTCTCCTCTGGAAAGGCGGGAATACTGGGCCGGGGGAATCTACAGCTATTGTCACGATCCCGATCCTATAACCCGGTATCCCCATCAGGGCAGGATTCGTAAGCTGGCCCAGTTCGTTCACCGTTTCCTCAGCGTCCTGAAAGAAGGCCGGGTCTATCCCCGGTCTACCCTTAAACGCCTTGTGGAAATCCTCGAACGGGATGAAGCCGGAAACCTTCTCTGGGGTGAAGTGGGTATGATCCCCCTGAGCATAGGGGTCGCCGGGACCGGCGATTTTCTGGAAGCCCTGGAAGCCGCCGGACTTATGGTGCTGGTAAAGGACCCCGGCGTTTCCCCTGAGACAGCCGCCGGTACAGCCTCAGCGGGTCCAGAGTTCTACCGCCTTATCCCGGTTCCGGCCTCCCCTTCAGACGAGGTTTCCGGCCCGGTAATCGCCATGGATGCCGCCTTTTCCTGTATCCTGTACCCGGAGATTCCCTTTGAGGACGCCCTGATCCTGGCCGCCTTCTGTTCGCTCCGGGAGGCGGGAACCGTGGTCCGCTTCGAGTTGACCAGGGAATCGGTGGTCCGGGGATTCGACTTCGGCCTTGACGCCAGCGCCATGATAGGGCACTTGGAACGGCTATCCGAAAAGAGTGTGGATCAGAACCTGAGATGGACTTTGCAGGATTGGGGGAACCGGTATTCAGGCGTTGCCTTACACCAGGGGACGGTACTCGTTCTTTCGGAAGACCGACGTTACCTGGTCCAGGCCGGGCCTATAGCGTCTCTGATCGCCAGGACCCTTGCGCCGGGCGTGTACCTTCTGTCCTGCCGGGGACATACGGCTCCGGAAATGGACGAAGCCCTTCAGGGTTTGCGGAAGGCGGGGATCGACATCATAGCCAGGCCGCCGCTTCTGGAAACGGATGCCTTGCCCGATTCCTGGCTTTACATCCGGGAGGAGGCCGGGACATCTGCTTCCACCGCAAAAGCCGCGCCTATACGGAGTTTGTCCCCCTATCCGCCCCTTAAGACAGCGCCTCTGTTTCCAGACCCGGTCTTGAACGGCTTTTCCCGCCAGATGCCGGAAGCGGGCGCCGGAAGTTCCCTGTCCGTCCCTAGGGATGCCCGGGCCTGTCAGGAGTGCTTTCACCTGGCTTTGCGGAAGCTTTCCCTTTCCAAACCCGATGTGGACGAGCTTGCCGCCCGTATAGACCGGCGGCTCATCCTCAACGAGTCCCAACTGGCGGGCGGCACGGTGCGCGGCGAAAAGATGGAAGCCCGGAACCTTGATTATGTGGGAAAGACCATGCTGGCAAAACAGGCCATTGCTCTTAAATCCCCGGTGGAAGTCCACTGGGTTGCCCCGGAGGGCGAGCCAAACCGGCTCATGGGCGTTCCCGGGGCCCTGGAAAAGCGGGGCGGTGAAACCGTCCTGGTCCTTACGCCCTTGCCCGGGGGGGATGAAATACGCCTGTCCCTGGGGAAAATCAGCCTTTTGCGGCGGATTAAACAATCAATTTTTGGAGAGTAAAATGCCGTTGTTTCCGTTTTCAAATCAGTTTTCAGATCAATTCCCTAGCCCGGTCCCGGAGATGAGCCAGGCCAAACTCGCGGTTCTCATTGACGCGGACAACACCCAGCCGGCCATCATTGAAGGACTCCTGGGCGAAGTAGCCAAATACGGAATCTCCAGTGTCAAGCGCATCTACGGCGACTGGACCAGCACCAACCTCCGGTCCTGGAAAGACCGGCTCCTGGAATACGCCATCCAGCCCATCCAGCAATTTTCCTATACTTCGGGAAAAAACGCCACCGATTCGGCTATGATCATCGACGCCATGGACCTGCTTTACAGTGAAAAACTCGACGGTTTCTGCATAGTCTCCAGCGATTCCGACTTTACTCGCCTGGCGGCGCGGCTCCGGGAAAGCGGCCTTACGGTTTACGGCTTCGGGGAGAAGAAGACCCCCCGGGCCTTTGTTTCGGCCTGTGACAAATTCATCTATACCGAAATCCTCCTGGCCGTTCAGGAAGAAACCGACGAAGACGATACCCGGCCTGCGTCCAGGGCGCGCAAGGAATTCAAGGTGGACCGTAAGCTCCTCAAGCTGCTCCGCGATGCGGTGGACGACCTTGCCGACGAGTCCGGCTGGGCCTATCTTGGCTCTGTGGGCCAGAAGATCAACAACCAGTCCAGCGAATTCGACCCCCGGAACTACGGTTTCCGCAAGCTGGGCGATCTCTTCCGGGCCATTCCCCAGTTTGAAGCGGAAGAACGCCCCCAGGCCAACGGCTCTGGCCGCCAGGTCTACATACGCTGGAAAAAGCGAAAATAGGGCAAGAACTCTGCCGCCGGAACCAGGATTGTAAGGCTTTATACCGGCGATTCTGCACAGGGTAGTTTTTTTACCAATGGCTGATTTTTTTGAAGTTCGAATTTTATGGCGAAAAAACTTCGTAAGGAGTCAGGTAGTCTAAAACCTAGCGCCGCCGATTGTTGTTTTTAACAACGATTTTCTCAAGCTGATTTGGGGTGAGCTCATCAAACGGTATCTTTTTAGGCAGGTACTGCCGTATCAGTCCGTTGGTGTGTTCGTTCAGTCCCCGTTCCCATGAGTGATAGGGGTGGGCAAAATAGATGTCCAGCACAAGAGCTTGCGACAGGCTCTTACGCCGCGAATTCCTTCCCGTTGTCCAGCGTCAGGGTCTTCCGCATCTGAGCGGGTATTGGCTTGAAGGCGCGGATGGCGGCATGGTTCAAGGCCGCCGCCGTCTTGTCCGGCAGTATCTTTGCCTGAAGTAATTTCGTCTTCCGGTCAACAAATGTCGCTATATAGGCGTTTTTACCGGCGCTTTCTATGGTGTCCCCCTCCCAATCACCCACTCGGGTCTTCTCTTCAACTATTTGCGGGCGTTCATCGATGGAGACATGGTCACGTATCTGACTGCAATGGTCTTTTGCCCCCTTTCGATGTGCCTGTCTTTGCCAGAAATGCCCTTTCATCTCCGGGGCTTTCGCCGTTTCCCGGTATAGACAGGTGTAGATGGTCGATGGTGAAGCCTGTTTTTCCTTCCGTTCGGGGTATAACACTCCAAGCCAGCCTGAAATCTGGTCCGCAGACAGGTCTTGTTTGAACAAACGCATGATTTCCCGCGTGAGCTTATGGTCATCGAGCTTGGGACTTGGCTTATTGTCCAGGCGTCTTTGCGCACTCGTTTGTTGAACCTCGTTGCCGGTATAAACGCCGCCGGTACTGTTTCGGTTTAACTCGCGATAGATGCTGCTTAGATGCTTGCCATGTATCACGGACTGATAACATTTGAGCAGCCCCATGCCCTCCATTGCCTGTAGCGCATTCCTTTCGTCCAGGGTATAGTGTGTGTACGACATCGGCGGACCGAAGGTCCGATACCTCCGATAGAGTGTGT
>JAITBO010000405.1 GCA_031283505.1 Treponema sp.
AGTGACACGGTAACCCAGCCTACGGAAGAAATGCGCAGGGCCATGGCTCAGGCGGAAGTAGGGGATGACGTATACGGGGATGATCCCACAGTAAACAAGCTGGAAGCCCTGGGCGCGGAACTGCTGGGCAAGGAGGCCGCTCTTTTCGTGCCATCCGGGACTTTTGGGAACCAGCTTGCCCTTTTTAGCTGGTGCGAACGGGGAACCGAGGTCGTCCTGGGTGAGGAATGTCACATCATCCAGCATGAAGCGGGAGCGGCGGCTGTCATCGCCGGGGTGCAGATCCGGCCCGTTGCCGCGCCTATGGGGGTTTTGCAGCCGGAAGCTCTCCGCGCCCGGCTGCGGAAACGGGACCTTCATGCCCCGCCCACGTCCCTCATCTGCCTGGAAAACGCCCATTCCCTGGGACGCGCCGTGTCTCTGGCAGACATGGACACAGTCCGCCGCATCGCCGATGAATGGGGTCTGCCCGTACATTTGGACGGCGCCCGTATCTTCAACGCCGCCGCAGCCCTGGGGGTGAAAGCCCGGGAAATCGCCTCCCGCGCCGACTCGGTAATGTTCTGCCTGTCCAAGGGGCTTTGTGCGCCTGTGGGGTCCCTCCTGGCGGGGCCTAAAAGTTTTGTGGATGCGGCCCGTTTCAAGCGGAAGATCATGGGCGGCGGTATGCGCCAAGCGGGGATACTCGCCGCGGCGGGGATCATAGCCCTGACCAATCAGACGGTGCGCCTTACGGAGGATCACAGGCGGGCAAAGGAACTGGCCCGGGGCCTGGCCGGAATTCCCGGCGTAGAGATATGCCCGGAAGAAACGGACATTAATATGGTATTCTTTGCCTTCCCCCCGGCCCGAAAGACATCCGAAGCGGAGCGAATCGCCGGGATATTCAGGGATCACGGAATAATCATCAATGCCCCGGACGAAGGGATATTCAGGTTTGTTACTCACTATTGGATAGGGGATAAGGAACTGGAAACTATACTGGCAGCCTCCCGGAAAGCTTTTCAGGCATGACCCATCTTGAAGCCCGGCGGGAACGGGTATACGACTGCATGGCCCAGGAAGGGATCGCCATGCTTATATTTGAAGACACCGAAGGACGGCGGGATCCTGCAATACGCTGGCTTACCGGTCAGCCGGGAGACGCCCTGCTCTTCCTCACGGCGATCCAACAGGCCGTTCTGGTTCCCTGGGACATCAATATAGCAAAAATCTACGCCGATGCGGACTTCATCATTCCCTACACCGAATTTGGCCGCCAAAGCATACAAGCCATCCGAGGTGCGGCGGAATTCTTCAAGGTTCCCTATGGTTCCCGCATTGAAATACCCATGGACACTTCTTACCATAGGTTCCTTCAATTTGTGGAACAGATTACGGATTTTGACGTGCTATGCCGGAGCGGGGGAGTGCATGAGGCGATCCGGGAACTGCGAACCATCAAGGACGAAGAAGAAATCCGTATCTACCGGCAGGCTTCGAAAATCACGAACGAGATCATCGATCTTCTGGAAGACATGATACGGTCCGAAAAACTCAAGACCGAAACCGACGTAGCGCTTTTCATCGAGGCCGAAGCCCGCAGGCGGGGATGCGAAGGCACGGGCTTTGAGACCCTGGCCGCAGGTCCGCAACGGAGTTTCGGCATCCACGCCTTTCCCGCTTACACGAACGCCGCCTTTGCCGGTCCGGGTCTCTCTATCCTGGACTTCGGACTGCGCTGCCAGGGCTACACCACGGACGTAACCCTTACCTTTGTCCGGAAACCCCTGACCAAACAGCAGGAAAAGCTCCTTTCCCTTACCGAGCGGGCCTACAAGCTGGCCCTTTCCATGACAGCCGACGGCATAAGAACGCAGGAAGTGGCGGCGGCGGTGGACGCCTTGTTCGGCAAATCCAGAAAAGCCATGCCCCATGCTTTGGGCCACGGCATAGGCCTGGAAGCCCACGAAGCGCCTTACCTGCGCAACCGGCCCGACAACCTTTGCAAACTCCAGGCCGGTATGATCTTCACCCTGGAACCGGGGCTTTACGACCCCGCCCACGGCGGTTGCCGCTTGGAAAACGACATCCTCCTTACCGGTTCCGGCGTCGAAGTGCTGACCCAGGCAAGGATCATCAGATTGTAGAAAGGGCCCGGACGATTTCCTGGGCTTTTTGATCGGTTTCCATGACCAGTTCCTCGCTTTTATCCCCGTAACGGATCGTAAGCCTGGGCGAATGGGGGAGGAATATCTTCTTCAACCAGGATTTTTCCACCTTGAGTTCCACCGACGCCAACTGATCCCTGGGGATAAAGATGGTCCTCTCCCTGGGAGCCTCGCTCCCTGAGGAAAGCCGGGACAGGGCCTGTATCCAGCCTTCATGAGGAAAGTGGTGGAAACGGAAGCCCCCCGATGTGGCAATGAGGAGGCCCCAGAGGGGCAGGTCGAATTCCTCCCAGCCGGAAAGGTACTGGCCCAGAGTGTAGGCGAGTATCTTTTCGCCGCATTTTTCTTCGTATTCTTTCCAGAAACGGGCCGGATCTGTTTCCTGTTTTTTTTCAAAGAGTCCGAACATAACGTTATCCTATCTCCCGGACGGCAACGACATCGAGTCCGGTTCCCCGCCAATCGGAAATAACGGCATCCCCGGACTTAAGCGGCAGGGCGGCGCGGATTTTGTAGATGTCCACGAGAAGTTCGGGGATATTTTCCCTGGGACAGGGGACGGAGCTTTTCACCGGGACACGCCTAAGCCCCCCTTCTCCTGCCCCGGACCCGCCGGCTATGCCGCAGGTAGCGGTAACCACCCGCTTGGGAGAACGTATCTCCTCCAGGGCGTAAACCGCGCCCCTGGGACAGCGGTTCCCGGAAACCGGCAGTTCCGGTTCTTCCCCCACGGTGAGGGTACAGCCGATGGGACACACAATGCAGGTAAGGGTTCTCATCAATATCTCCTTATAGTATCGAAAATTCCAGGAACGAATCCGGGCCCAGGGAAACGCCTTCCAGATTCTTGGGACCCAGGCTCAGGTTAATCATTTCCGAGGGCTGGACATGGTTCTTCTTAACGCTCCGTATGACCCGGTTATCGGCCCTGATTTCCAAAACCGCATCGTTTTTGACGATAAGGGAACGGAGGTATAGCTTGTTTTCGGCCCTGGGGTTGAGTTTTCCGGGATTCACATACCGGACATTGGAACCCGCCCTGGTGCGGACCTGAAGGGCAGGCCGTTCTCCCTTTAGCCACGCCGCAGCGTACCGCCCGGCCCGGCGGCTTTCCTCGGTCACCCAGTCCACAAGGTCATGGACGTGGAGAACGTTGCCGCAGGCGAAGACCCCCTCCACGCTGGTCATAAGGGAAGAGTCCACAAGGGGGCCTCCGGTGGTTCCGTTGAGCTGTATTCCTGTGTCTTTGGAGAGTTCGTTTTCCGGTACCAGACCCACGGACAGGAGTACCGTATCGCAGTCTATGCGGAACCGCTTCTCCGGAACCAGGGCCCCGTTTTCCATGGGGGTAACCTCCACCCCTTCCACCCGGTCATTGCCGTATATGTTGGTGGTCTGGGATGAAAGGTAGAGGGGAATATCGAAGTCCCGGAGGCACTGGACGATGTTCCGGGTAAGCCCCGAAGGATAAGGCATGATCTCCACCACCGCCTTTACCGAACAACCCGCCCATCTCATGCGCCGGGCCATGATGAGCCCTATATCCCCGGACCCGATGACCACCACGTTCCTGCCGGGAATGTACCCTTCGATGTTCACCAGGCGCTGGGCCAGACCGGCGGTGTAGACCCCCGCGGGCCGTGAACCGGGGATGCGCACGTTGCCCCGGTTCCGTTCGCGGCAGCCCATGGCCAGAACTACCGCCCTGACAAGAATACGCTGAACGCCCCGGTCCGGAGACACGCAGAAAAGCTCTTTGTACCCCCCTGGAACGGCAGTTTGGGCAAGCTCCGGCCCTTCCGTCTGGAAACTCCCGGCGTTGAAGGAGGTCACCGTGGTGTTGAGGAACACGGAGATGCGGGACCCCGAAGCTTCCGCCTGAACCTGCCGCATCAGCCGCTCCGCGAATTCCGGCCCTGTAAGCTCCTCCCCGAATTCGTGGAGGCCGAAGCCGTTATGTATACACTGCATCAGGATGCCCCCCAGATGGTCCTCCCGGTCTATGAGAGCGGTGGAAAATCCGGCGGCGTCAAGTTCCAATGCGGCGGCCATGCCGGCTGCGCCCCCGCCTATGACCGCCGCGTCAAAGATCAGTTCTTTCATAGTTCCGCCTCCAGGACCCTGCTTGCGCCGCCGTGTTTGGTAATCTCGTCAAAGGAAAGCCCAGTCTCCCTCATGATGATCTTGATGATGCGGTAGGTACAGAACCCTCCCTGGCAGCGGCCCATCTGGGACCGGGTAAAGTATTTGATCCCGTCCAGGGTGTAATGTCCCAGACGTATGGCCTGGACGATTTCCGCCTCGCTCACCTTTTCGCACCGGCACACCATGTTGCCCCATGCCGGGTCTTTGGCGATAAGCGCGTCCAGTTCAAAAGGCGAAAGCTCCCGCGCCTTGGGCCGGTCTTCCACAAAGGGGTCCCAGCCGGGCTTCTCAGTCAAGGAAAGGCCCATACTTTTTAGGATGTCCTTTACATATTCCCCGATAGCCGGTGAAGCCGTAAGCCCCGGCGACTGAATCCCTGCTACCTGCACAAAGGCCGGCGCCTTTTTGGAAGCTTCGATGTAGAAGTCTTCTTCCAGGCAGGGCCGCAGCCCGGCGAAATTGGTGATCACATCGTTGCGGCTTAGGGAGGGGATCATCTTCTTCCCTGAATCCAGAATCTGTTCCAGCCGCTCGGCGGTCGTGGCAAAATTGGCCTTGTCCTCCACCGCGTCCGCCGTAGGACCCACCAGGACCGTCCCTTCCACCGTAGGGATCACCAGCATACCCTTGGAAACCGAAGTAGGCACCGGGAAAACTACCCGGTCGGGCCGGGCTTTGGTAAGCCGGTCCATGAGGAAATACTCTCCCTTTCGGGCCTTGATCGTGTACTCCTCGGCCCCAAACAGCCGGGAAACCTCATCGGCAAACAAACCCGCCGCGTTTACCACATACCGGGCTCGTACCTCCCTGCCGTCCGCAGCCTCCACGACCCAGGCCCCGCCCTCCCGCCGGGCGGCGTTTACCTTAAAATCCGTGTACAGGCGGACCCCGTTTTTCATGGCCGACTCCACCAGGGCGAACACGAAGCGGTAGGGTTCCACGATGCCGCCCCCCGGCGCATAGAGGCCGCCTGCAACGTCCGGCGACAGCTTGGGCTCCAGATCCAGGATACGTTCCCGGGAACAGAGTTCAATGCCGATGACCCCGTTTTCCACCCCCTGCATATAGAGGTACTCCACCGCCTTCATTTCGTCCTCGTGCAGGGCCGCCACGATGACGCCGCAGCGCTTGAAGGGGAAATCCAGTTCCCGGCGGAGCTGGTCGAACATGAGGTTTCCCCGAATTTCAAGCCGCGCTTTGAGGTATTTCTTGTTGTGATGAAAACCGCCATGGATTATCCCCGAATTCGCCTTGGAAGTTCCAAAAGAAACGTCCGCCCCTTTTTCCAGAATGGCGGCATTGATCGTATACGCCGAAAGCCGCCGGGCAATATTCGCCCCCGACACCCCGCAGCCGATGATCACTACATCATAATCCCCCGCCCGATCAGGCGGAGAGTTCCGATTAGGAAGAACTGTTGTCATGCCGTTTAGTATAACAGATAACGCCGAACAAACACAGCCTTGCGGCGGCCTTTTACAGGGCAGCCAAGGATAACAGCGGCTCTGGCGCCTTATGTGGACATGGTTGCCTAATCAAGGGGGGATCAGCCGAAACATCCGGCGGCGTTCTCTTACGGAAGGTTCTAATCCCTATTGAACATCACTATTCCGTGGGCGTTCAACTGGGCTTGAAATTTTTTCAGGTTTTTTTCCGGGACCACGATGAATCCCCCTTCGGCACGGTAAATAAGCGCCCTTAGTTCAGGGTCTTCCAGCAGTTCTTCCGCAATACTCCGGTCGGCGGGAAGCTGGTATAACAGCATACCGGTAAGAGGATAATCAAACAGTCCGGCGCGGTTCAGGGTTCTTTCAAAAAGGGTAAGCCAGTGGGGGGCGGGGTCTGGATCAATCAGGGCTTTGAATTTGATTATCCGCTCCTCCAGGTGTTTTTTCTCCGTACATCCCGCAATAAACGAATCCGGGCTGATACGCCACCGGTTCGAGCCCAGCTTGCGGCCTATTTTATCCAGGTATATGGTCCGCTCCAGGGAATTCCCTTGAACGGTTACCAGGAACAGGTCTTTATCCGCTATGGCCTGGTATTCCGATACGGTACGTGCAGGGCGTTTTTCTGTCAGACCCAGGCACCACTTGCCGAATTCGGTTGCCCGGAAGGTTTTTAGGGAATCGTAGGGAGAAATGGGGCGGCTTTTATTATTCAGTGTCCGCGTCCAGGGCGGTATTGCCTGGGATATTTCCAGTACGCCCAGGGCGGCGAAAAGATAACAGTAGGCCTTAAACAGCGGCGCTGTTAAAAGGTAGTATTCCAGAACGCCTCTGATGGAAAATTCATCATAGCCGCGTTTATAGGTTAGTCCTCCCGCATTTATTTCATCGGCCCGGAATTTCAAATACCGCTCCGCGTCATTATAATAAAAAGTAAATGGCTGCAAGGACCGGTAGATTGTCTGGGTTATTTTATCGGCGTCAAAGGTCCTGCCGTCTTTGGCGCAGGACATAAGAATATCCCGAAAGCTCCTGCGGGAAGACGGTAGTTCACCTTCGTATCGAAGATAAGAGTTGGCGCTTTTGCTGATATGATCAAAAAGTACATTGTACTCCAATGAATGCCGGTCAGGGGGATTTATATAGTCTTTATATTGAGAATGGTCATCCAGGAACGCTGTTATCAGGGCTTTTACTTCGCTCTGGCCGTCCGCAGGCCGCACAATGGAAAAATTCCTCATTGCCAGAATAAACCGGGCCGTTAAATCGGCGCTGTCCGGAACCAGGTCCTGGTCCTTACCGCCGGCAGGCCGTCCCCCGGTTTTTCGATCTCCGGCCTCCGGGGGGCCGGGAATATCAAAGGGCTTAAAGGCGGAAGACCTTCGCAGTTCCTCCGCCTCCTTTTTCTTGAAACCCCGGATGGTCCTGTAGGGAATATCCGGCGGCTGTATATCACTGAAAAAATCCGTAAGGGCGTCGTAAAGCAGCGGCAGGGAATCGGCAATTTCGGCGCTGTTGTCCCAGACAGGACCCGTACTTTCGTTACAAACACAGTCTTCCGGATTCAGGCCGAATGGGATGAGTACCCATGTAGTCAAAATTTTTCGTAACACATAAGGAAGCATTATTATGGGCTGTCCGTTTTGATCATAGATGGGTATATTCAGCCCGGTTTCTTTATGAAAAGTCCATTTCCTCTGCCATGAATACCCGGACGCCTCCTGAATCAGGGATATGCCGAATTCTTCTTCCAGCTTTTTTACCGGGACAAATCCGTCAAAGGCCAGCCGGTACAATATTTTTTGTGTTAAATCAGGAAAACCGAAAAACCATTCCCTAAAGTCCTGCTCGTTGTCAAAGGCCATGGCCGCCGCCAAAACCTTTGCGGTTTCTTTTTTATCCAGGCCGCTTATCTTTGCCTTGGGAAAAAACGCATGGAGTCTTTTTAACTCTTCAACCGTAAGTTTATAAAGGCTCTGCAAAATATCTTTAATCCGATCTTTTTTGGAAGGCAGATTCGGCATGGTATACGTTTTGATTTCTGTGTTTTTCATTACCGTCCTCCCATAAGATACGTTATGTCTTCCGGGGAAAGGGATTTGAGGGAACCCGCATCGTCCGACAGCAGCGCCCCTGCCAAATCGGTTTTCCGTTTTTGGAGTTCCACGATCCGCTCCTCGATAGTATCCCTGGCGATAAGGCGGAAGCAGAAAACGGGATTCGCCTGCCCTATACGGTGGCTCCGGTCTATGGCCTGGGCTTCGGCGGCGCTGTTCCACCAGGGGTCCAGGATAAAGATATAATCCGCCGCAGTAAGGTTAAGCCCCGTTCCGCCGGTTTTAAGCGTCATGATAAAGGCTTTTACGCTGTTGTCACTCTGGAAACGCCTTACCAGGGACTGCCGGTCAACCGTAGCCCCGGTCATCGTGAGGTTGGGAATACCCATGCCCGCAAGGTCTTGGCTTACCATGTCAACCCCGGCGAGGAAATTCGTAAAAACCAGGCATTTGTGGCCGTTCCCGGCGATTTCCGCGATCCGATCCATCAGGTAGAACCGCTTGGCCGATGGTCCGCCGTATTCACCCTCCGCCTCGGGTACGCTGGCCAAACGCCGGAGTTCCGTCAGGGCTTTAAAGATGATGATGGACGATTTCGCCGCCTCTCCCTTGGCGATGATCCCGTCGATAAGGGTTTTATATTCCTGCCGCCTGCGGTGATATATGGCAAGGTGAGTTTCCTCAAGCTCGATAAAAGCGGTCTCTTCGGTTTTGTCAGGCAGTTCTTTCAACACGTCCCGTTTAAGCCGCCTGAGCATAAAGGGATAAATTCTGCTCTTGAGGTCCTTGAGGGCTTCCTCGTCGTTGTCTTCCTGTATGGGCCGCTGATAACGCTGGACGAAATTTTTTTCGGACCCGAAAAAGCCGGGATTCAGGAAGCGGAACAAGCTGTAGAGTTCCCCCAGATTGTTTTCCACCGGGGTTCCGCTCAGGGCAAGCCGCCGCCGGGCGTTAAGGGACAGCACCGCCGCCGTGGTTTGGGACGACAGATTTTTTATGTTTTGGGATTCGTCCAGAATGATGTAGAAGAATTCGATGTCCTTAAAATCCTCCGCATCCCGTCTCAACGTAGCGTAAGTGCTAAGGACGATCTTGAAATCCCCGCCGGATATTTCCGCCGTATCCCGCTCGGTTCCATAATGTACCAGATAAGGAAGGCCCGGGGCAAAGCGGTCAAATTCCGCAGCCCAGTTATACACCAGGGATTTGGGGCAGAGTATCAGAACAGGTCCGTTCCGCTTTATATTCTTCAAATTCCGCAGCAAAGCTATCACCTGTATGGTTTTTCCCAGGCCCATTTCATCGGCAAGGCAGGCCCCCATGCCGTATTCCCCCAGATAATCAATCCAGCGCACCCCGTATTCCTGATAGGGCCGCAGGGTCCCGCCGGAAAGCGGCCAGGAACCTTTACGCCCGGCAATGGTATTGTAGTTGGTAAAGAAGGGCCGGGCTTCCTCCCAGGCTTTTCCTTCAACCTCAATCAATTCATCCTGAAGGAGCAGAGGGATGTCGAAATAGGAAAGCTCAATTTCGTCTTCCCCTTTGATTCTGGAAACCAGCCGCTCAAGGCGGTCCATGGTACGCTTGTCGGGAAAAGAACGGCTCCCGTCGGTCAAGGTGATGCAGGAAGATTTGCGGTACTCCGCCATGAAGCGGGCGAAGGTGAATGTCTCCCCTTCTATTTCCACATTGGCGTTTCCGGAAAGGTAATCTATGCCCGCCCCCATACCCGACCTGCGGCTTACGGAGAGCTTTATTTTTGGCCGGGAGAATTTCAGCTTATATCCCGACAGAACTTCTGTTTCCAGAAGCACAAAATGCCGCGAAAGTTCCAGGATGTTTTCGCCGATAAAAGACCCGGCGAATTCCGGCTCTATGATGAACCGCCCGTTTTCTTCGTAGAATGCGTCGTTTTCGGTGCCCCGCTTTCCCCGGCCCCGGCCCTGTCCGCGGGTAAGCATCTGCCGGAATTCGGCTTCCGGCGCTTCCGGAAAAATCACCTCCGCAATGCCTATGGTCTTGCCGGTTTCGTCCAGTTCCGCTACGGTTACGATCTCTTCGTTTTCCAGAAACAGGGGCGGAAAGCCCCGGAGAAAACTTATGGGCCTTACGTGGAGATACCCGTATTTGTCGATTTCCATAAAGAGGAGCGCCGGCAGCGCCGCTGCGGGCCGGGTTTTTTTTACCGACCAGCCTTCGTAGATCAGCCGGGGATTGGAAAAGCCGGAAACGATGATGGAGATGAACGCGGGCAGTTCCGTCTTCGCAATCCGCCCGTAAACCCGTCCGGTCTCGGCCCAGCGCAGTCCCAGGTCCTCTACCGGGTATACCCTTGCGCCGCAGACCGCGATTTCCGGAGAAACGGTGTAAAAATACGCGGCTTTTGCCGCCGCTCCGCCTTCCCGTTTAAGGACAGGCTTTTGCCCGCCGGCAATGACGGTTCCGTTTTCGTCACACAGGACTATCGAGACCTCGGCCTCGTTCCCGGAAATATCATGGATGAGGAACGCGCAGTGAAAATCCCCCTCGGCGCGGCTGAGTACGCTCCCCTCCGCATTGAACAGTATCCCGGCCTCAAGGGCTTGGTTGATGAGTTTTTCTCCGGGGCTAATGAGGGTGTACTCGTCTTCGCCCTTGTCATAATCGACCCAATCGGAAAGCGCCCGCTCTTTTTTCAGGACATGAAATTCCCTCAGCAGTTCCCGTTTAAGTCCCGTATACCGGCGGAAATCGGGAAGCTGCCGCATACCCCGCTGTCCGCTCATCCGTAGAAATGTCCGCGATCCCTCTCTGCCCAGGATAAAATAGAAGTCCTCTCCCATGACCAAACTATACGAAGTAAAAGGGTTTATAACAAGAGAGAATTCCGGTATAATGGATGCGCCCTACCCCCAGGTCCCAGGGGCCCCGCCCCCGTAACGCCCCCGGCGCATGATGTCAGGCGTTTTTTGTATTTCTTTTCAAAAACCCTTGAGCCTGTCCCAAAACTTCAGTTTTGGGAAAGCCTCCCTTGTTTTTTATTTTTATGGATTATATTATGAATAAATGCGCATTTTGATTACTCTAAAGGGATCGGTAATGTCCGGCTGGTTAAAGAAAGCTCCTTCTACCCTCCCTTTAGACCTTGCCGATACAATTTTTGGGGGGGGGGGGGGGGGGGGGGGGGGGGGGGGGGGGGGGGGGGGGGGGGGGG
>JAITBO010000146.1 GCA_031283505.1 Treponema sp.
AAACCAATCTAGCGGAAGTATCGGACTTCGATCCGCCGATGCCGTATACACAGTATACCCTGGACGAAAATGCGCTACAGGCAATGGCGGGTATGAAGCTGCCTAAATGCTATGTGTCGGTGATACTCGGCACGCATCCGCATCCAGGCAGCATTTATCGCGAGTTGAACCGAAACAGTACCGGCGGCGTTTATACCGGCAACGAGGCTCAACAGGCGAGCGCACAAAGGCGCCTGGATAACAAGCCAAGCATCAGGCTTGACGACCATGTGCTCCACGGGAAATCATGCGTTTGTTCAAACAAGACCTGTCCGCGGACCAGATTTCAGGTCGGCTTGGGGCGCTATACCCAGATCGGAGGGAAAACAGGCTTCACCATCGACCATCTACACCTGTCTATACCGGGAAACGGCAAAAGACCCGGCATTGAAAGAGCATTTCCGACAAAACCACACCATCGGAAGGGGGCAAAAGACTGTCGCGGCCAGATACGTGGCCGTGTCTCCGTCGCTAAACGCCCGCAAACCGTTGAAGAGAAGTTCCGTGCGGGTGATTGGGAAGGAGATAGGGGATACCATAGAAAGCGCCGGCAAAAACGCCTATATAGAGTCTGTCCATAATGTAGACACATTATGGACAGACCACCTTGAAACCCGCATTTTCGCAGCTTTTAGGCGAGAAAATGCAAGGTCTGTCCGCAAAGCAACCGACTTTGTGGACAGACTTTATATAGTGTCTTGTTTGCTAACGAACCGCCACTTCGCGCGTAAGCGCCCGTCTTTCTTGCATACTGAGCCCTATATTTACCCCGGTCCTTCTTGTGCCGGGTTGAGTGTATCGGGCTACGGTAAGATTTTGACGTGGCGCAACGCGATATATTGACAATAAATCCCCCGCACTATACAGTGATATGAGTGGTGGGCAAACTTAATTGAAGATGAAAGAAACCTATTGTCAATATCCTGGAACTTGAGAATATAAAATCTAAATGGACTGGCGGCTCCGGACCTTTTAGGGGCCGGGTGGGGGCTGGACTCAATGATGTACCGGGGTTCGGCATTGTCCTTAAAAAAAATAGTTTGGTATTAAATTTTTGACGGAATGAAGACAACAAGAGGCATTTTGCTTTAGTGGACGCAGTGGCGGCTTATATTGTTTCAGAAGGCGGAGGGCAGGAATAAAAATGACCACCATAAAAACCAGGGAAGAATTATTCGACAGGATCAAGGAAATCCTTGTAGCGGAGTTTGCGCTTGAGGCGGATACGGTAACGCCGGAGTCACGGCTAATGGAAGATCTCGATCTCGATTCCATTGATGCTGTAGACCTCATTGTAAATATGAAGCCCTATATTCCCGGTAAAATAGGGCCGGAACTTTTTAAACAGGTAAGAACCATACAGGATGTTGTGGAGGTGATTTTTCCGCTGTTAAAACAATAATTGAAACGGACGGATAAAAAAGGCTTTCGTTTTGCCCTGAATTTTTATTGATGCCAGCAGTCGTTTTTTTAGACGATTTATTTTATAGCGAGCCGGTATCATATTTACGGGCTCCTGTTTTTCATAGCATTGCTTTTTACTTCCGGTATTTCATACTGCGGGGAGTAATATGAACTTTACAACGTGGCAACCGGAAAAAAACAACAAAGGGCGAAAGCTCTTATATAGCTTTTAATATTAGAGTTGTTTAGAAACTTCAGTTTCTAAACAACTTCCACTGAAAAACCGCAAGACTTGTGAGACAACCAACCGGGTTATCGAACAAGTCTATTGCAAAAGGCGGGTCCTGTCGCCTGTCCCGGCGTATTCGTTGATAAGGTTAGGCTCTCCTTGACGGAGGAACTGAAGGCTGAAAAGAGGAGGGAAACATGATAAAAGGCAGCGAACTTTTGACGCTGGTACCGCACAAAGGAAAGATGCTGTTACTGTCACGTATCATTGATTATGATCTTGAAAAAAGGACACTAAAATCGGAATATGATATAGGGCCGTCATGTATATTCTATGATTCGGACCTCGGCGGCGTACCTTCCTGGGTTGGTTTTGAATTCATGGCCCAGAGTATCTCCTCGCTTTCCGGATTCACCTCAAGGATAAAGGGTGAACCGCCAAAGGCGGGCGTTATCATGAGCATTTCCAATATAGACTTTTTTTATCCGGTATTCACATCGAAGGCAGTCATTGAGATTGTTGAGGATGTCCAGCTTGACAAGATTTTTACGTTCAACTGTTCGGTATATTCAGACAATAAATTATTTGCCCGGGGAAAATTAACCGTGATGGATGTTGATAATGTGGAAACACTCATGAAAAGGAGATAGAATGAACACTGCAAAAACTGTTTCCCGAAAAAAAGTTCTGATAACCGGTGCAAGCAGGGGAATAGGCAGGGCCATCGCTCTTGCTGCGGCTAACGAAGGGTATAGCGTAACCGTCCATTATTATTCGGGACTTTCCGGGGCGGAAAAGCTCTGCGGCAAAATTACTTCTCAAGGCGGTGAAGCCGGGCTTATTCAGTTTGATATTGCCAGCCGCGAAGAATGCCGTAAAAAGCTTGAAGCCTGGGTGGAAGAAAACGGCGCGCCCTGGGGTATTGTATGCAATGCCGGTATTACCGCCGATAACGCTTTTCCGGCCCTGAGTGACGATGATTGGGACAGGGTAATGCGCACAAATCTTGACGGTTTTTACAATGTACTGCACCCGCTTATCATGCCTCTTGTCCGTAAAAAACAGGGAAGAATCGTTACCATAGCGTCGGTTTCGGGCATCATCGGCAACCGGGGGCAGGTTAACTACAGCGCATCCAAGGCCGGTATCATCGGCGCCACAAAAGCGCTGGCAGTGGAACTCGCAAGCCGATCAATAACGGTAAATTGTGTAGCTCCCGGTATTATTGATACGGATATGGCAAAAGACGCTCCCCTTGACATGATTCTTCCGGCAATCCCCATGGGCCGCCTGGGAAAACCGGAAGAGACGGCGGCGCTGGTTGTTTTCCTGTTGTCCGAAGCGGCCTCGTACATAACGCGCCAGGTAATTTCCGTTAATGGCGGGCTGGCATAGGCGTGACTGTAAGAAACAAATTAAAGGAGTATCAATATGAAAAGACGGGTCGTTATTACCGGCGGAAGTGTTGTCAGCGCTCTTGGTTCCGAATGGCCGGAAATTCTCAGGAACCTGAAGGCAAAGAAAAATTTTGTCCGTTATATGCGGGAATGGGACAAGTATGAACAGATGAACACACGCCTTGCCGTACCGGTAGACTTTGTGATGCCCGCCTATCCACGTCAAAAAATACGCGGCATGGGGAGGGTCGCCCAGCTTGCGATAGTCGCCGTGGATAACGCCCTGCGCCTTGCGAGGCTTGGCGATTCGCCGGAACTGGTCAACGGACGTACAGGCGTTTCCTTCGGTTCGTCAAGCGGCAGCATTGATTCCATCATGGATTTTTACACCATGATAGCCCTCCAGGACATGAGAAAAATAAAATCCACGACGTACATCAAACTGATGCCCCAGACCTGCGCCGCCAATATCGAGGTGTTCTATGGATTAACCGGGCGGCTTATGACCACGAATACCGCCTGTACGGCGGGAAGCCTGGCAATAGGCCTTGCCTACGAGACAATCAAAAATGGTATTCAAGACATCATGATCGCCGGCGGGGCGGACGAACTGTCGGAACTTAACTCGGCGGTATTTGATACCCTCTTTGCCACAAGTACAAAAAACGACACGCCTCAGGTGACGCCACGCGCATACGACAAAAAACGCGACGGCCTTGTCGCGGGCGAAGGTTCGGGCGCGCTGATACTGGAAGAATACGAACACGCCGTGAACCGGGGCGCCTTTATTTACGCCGAAATTGCGGGTTTCGGAACAAACACCGATGGTATGCATCTGACAAGTCCAAACCGCATTACAATGGCGCGCGCAATGTCCCTGGCTCTTGAGGACGCCGCCCTTGACAGCGGCCTCGTCGGTTATGTAAACACCCATGGAACGGCGACAAGCCAGGGCGACATTGCGGAAAGCCGGGCGACCTTCGACGTTTTTGGACACGCCGTTCCGGTAAGCACAATCAAAAACTACATCGGCCATACCCTGGGAGCCTGCGGCGCTATCGAAGCCTGGATTACCGTCAACATGATGAGGGAAAACTGGTTTGCGCCGAACATCAACTTGACGGAACTCGATCCGGAATGCGGACCACTGGATTACATCACCGGGGACGGGCGCGGGATCGACACCGAATACGTCATGTCGAACAACTTTGCCTTTGGCGGAATAAACACGAGCCTTATATTCAAAAAAATATAGCGGGAACCCTGAAGGACCTGCCGGGCTTCTAAAAAACTGTGCATAAATAAAATGTTGTGCATTTTATTTATGCACAGTTCCTAAGAGTTTCCCGGAGTCACAGCGGAATGTTGCCGTGTTTTTTATTGAGCAATCCGCCAGGTTTCTTTGTTTCCAGCATACGGAAACCCCAGGCGATTTTCGGCCTTGTCTCCTGGGGGGCGATTACACCGGTGATATATCCCCGTTCGGCGGCTATTTGCGGTGTCATATACGTTTTCTCGTATTTATCCTGAAGCTGTTTAATGTCTTCGCCGTCCCCGTGTTCCGCCTGTTTTTGGTTAAACAGTATCGCTACCGCCCCTTCAACACCCATAACCGCGATTTCCGCGCTGTCCCAGGCAAACACAAAATCCGCCCCAAGGTGTTTTGAACACATAGCGATATACGCGCCGCCGTAAGCCTTCCGTACGATGACCGTTATCTTAGGCGCCGTCGATTCCGCATAGGCATAGATTAACTTTGCGCCATGCCGTATAATGCCCTTCTTCTCCTCGTCCGGGCCGGGAACAAAACCGGGTATATCAACTATGGTGAGAAGCTGAATATTAAAAGCGTCGCAATAACGTATAAAACGGGCCGCCTTGTCGCTTGCGTCCGAATCGGCAATACCGCCCAGGCAGGCCGGCTGGTTGGCTATTATCCCGGTGAGTCTGCCTTCAATATAAGCCAGGCCCACGACAATGTTTTGAGCAAATTCGCCATGTACCTCAAAAAAGGAATCATCATCAACAATGGCGTCGATGATTTTCCGTATGTCATACCCCTGTTTCTTGCTGCCGGGGATGACGGAGAGGATCGATTTAATCTTCGATTGGGCAAATTGAAACTGACGGACCGGCGCTTTATCGCTGTTCCAGTGGGGGATATAGGACAGTAATTTTCTTACATCCCGGTAACATTGCTTTTCATCCTGGTACCTGAAATGGGCGACCCCGCTCTTCCGTGCGTGGATAATACTGCCGCCAAGCTCCTCATCCGTCGTTTCAAGACCCATGGCGGCTTTTACTACTTTTGCGCCGGTGATAAACATAAGACCGATTATATCAATGACAAAAATAAAATCCGTAATTCCCGGCGAATACACCGCGCCGCCGGCACAGGGACCGGCGACGATCGAAATCTGGGGAATGTAACCGGAAGCCCGTACATTCTGCATAAACACATCGCCGTAGCCGGCCAGGGCGCTTACCCCCTCCTGAATACGCGCGCCCCCGGAATCGTTGATGCCTATTACCGGGCAGCGAATATCAATCGCCTTTTTGTACAGCTCCATGATTTTCTGTCCATGCAGGTTGCCCAGAGTACCTCCCATTACCGTAAAGTCCTGGGCGTAGAGGGCCGCCGTCCGGCCGTCTATCGTACCAAAACCGGTAATAACGCCGTCGTAAGGAATCTCCTTATCCGAAAGACCGAAAGACCCGGACAACTGTTTTACGCCCCCATAGGTTTCCTGAAACGAATCCTTGTCAAGCAGCAAGTTGATCCGTTCCATCGCGTGGAGCTTGCCTTTCCGGTGTTGCTTTTCAAAATCGTAGATCATATAATTAAACCTCCCAAGTCAGTATGCCTGTATACATTCTTCCGGTCAATAGTATGGGGAATATGGACAAAAATCATGCCGGACCTGCGCCGGTAGCACGACCGGTCCTAATACACCCGCAATTCCCCCGTCACATAGGCTTCGCTTGCGGTTTTCCCCTCCGGGATGATGAGAAGCTCCCCTTCGGTCCCTATGCCGGAAAGAACGCCTTCAACCCTGCGGCCTGAGTCCGCGCCTCCTGGGATAAAACTGACCCGCCGGTCCCTCATGTAAAGCCGCTCCTCCAGACGTTCCCGCCAAGGTCCGGCGGAAGCGAGTTCCCCGTGGAGACGGGCGAGGATCCTTTCCAGCAGGGCGGCCCGATCCAATCCGAAATCCGGGAACTTCCGGGCCCGCAAAGCCAGGAGTATGCTCCCGGCTTTGGCGCTGATGTCCCCGGGAAAGACGGTCTGGGCAGCGTTGACCCCTATGCCTATGTAGACGGTCTTCCCGTCCGTCTCCGTGAGGATGCCCGCGGTCTTCCGGGAATCTATCATGATGTCGTTAGGCCACTTCACCAGCACGGCGCCCTGGAGGATGGGGGCGAAGTCCTCCACGGCCAGGGAGACAGCGAGGCCGGTACGAAGGGTGAGGGCCCGGGGAAAAGAGGGAATGTCCGGGTAACGGAGGATAACCGTAAAAAAGAGGTTTTTCCCCCGGTCCGCGTTCCAGAGCCGTCCGGTACGCCCCCGGCCCGCTTCCTGATAATCGGCAATCACCACCGTGCCGTGGGGTTCTCCCCCGGCGGCAAGACGGCGCGATTCGTCCATAGTGCTGGACAGGGTTTCGTGATAATAGATCGGGGCTTTCCAGGGGTTCAAAATCGATAAAAAATCCATATCGGAGGATAAATTACCATAATCCATAATAAAATACATACACTTCTCAATTAGAAAAAGGTTTTTTTTAACAGGTTATACCAAAACGCCTTTTTTTTTTATTATTTTTTTTCGATTCATTGTCTTAAATTAAGAATACTTTGCTTGATCGGCGCATATCCTTACATTCGTAAGAAATTTAAGAACCCCCAAATTTCTGGAAAGGAAAGCATACCAGGCCGAACTTCGAGTTTTACTGCCGGAGGTATCCAACAGCCAAAACGCGCAAGGAATAGACGTGGATAGCCCGGTCACCGGCGGCGATGCGCCCTGGATAAATTTGACATTCGGCCTGATAACTCATGTTACGCAGGAAAAAGTGCGACACGAGGTCGCTTGAATAGTTGACTAAGATATGAAACGAGGTGAAGAAAAGAAACATATCCTTTGGTATACCCCTTCCATTTGGGGTAATGCTGCTCATAGGTGCGGGTCTGGTAATGGGCCGGTTAAGCTATGGGGACAAAGCGGTAAACGGATACCCCCATTCCGGTAACGCCAGCATAAAGGGTACGTCATGGGCAGATTAACCGAACGGTTGTAAGGCTCGTAGCGTAGACACGCGAAAGGGGATTGATACGCTTGAACTAAAAAGTAAGGGTTCGTATCCGGCTTTTTTCTTCGAGACGGAAAAAATGGACAAGCGACCCTAAAACGTACTGAAATGATATTCAAAAGGAACGAGGTAAACCCGGTGGAGCCTCAGTGGGGAGACAGCGGGCAGAGGAAAGTATAGGAAGCGAACGGCGGCCTATGGGACGCATAGCCCATCAAGAATTGAGGCGCTCCGAAAGGAGGCAGGCTTATACGAAAGGCCTCAATGTGCAAGAAGGGAAAGAAATATATGAACAAGGAGGGTAAACTGAGAATTGCCGGGGCGGCAGGCTTGCCATTTTTTACACTTTGGACCATAGTATACTTTATTAGTATGCCTATAAAGATTCCAAGAGACCTGCCGGCTTACAATTCGTTGCGGGAAGAAAACGTCTTCGTCATGACCGAAGACAGGGCCGAACACCAGGATATACGGCCTTTGAAGGTGGGTATCGTAAATTTGATGCCTACGACGGTGGACACCGAGACCCAGCTTTTGCGTCTTTTGGGGAACACTCCCCTTCAGGTGGACATCACATTCCTGCGTATGGGCAGCCACGAATCCCGAAACGCACCGCCAGGACATCTGGAAAAGTTCTACATCAGTTCCGAATGGATACTGCGGGAAAACATACGGTTTGACGGACTCATTATCACCGGCGCGCCGGTCGAGACCATCCCGTTTGAGGAAGTAGACTACTGGGAGGAACTCGCGGCGGTTTTGGACTATTCGGTGGCCCATGTCTGGTCCACCTTGCACATCTGCTGGGGCGCTCAGGCGGGACTTTACCGCCACTACGGTATTCCCAAAGAAACGCTTCCGGCCAAACTTTTCGGTATCTTCCCCCATGGGGTAAATGAGCAGCATACCACCCTGTTCAGGGGCTTTGATGACGAGTTCCTGGCACCCCAATCCCGGCATACCGCGTCCAACCGGGACGCCATTGCCGCAGAGTCTGCCCTTACCATAGAGTCCGAAACGGAGGAGTCGGGGGTGTTCATAGCCACCGCCCGGGAAGGTCGGGAAATTTACGTGACCGGTCATCTGGAATATGATCCCCTGACCCTGGACCGGGAATACCGTAGGGACCTCGCCAGGGGACTTCCTATCGCCGTCCCCAAAAACTATTACCCCGAAGACGATCCCGCCAGGGTCCCGGTGGTCCGCTGGCGGGCTCACGCCCATCTGTTCTTCTTCAACTGGCTCAATTATGTGTACCAGGAGACGCCTTATGACCTGAAGGAACTCTCTCTCTCATAAGGTTTTGGCCCCCCGTAATTTGTCCTCCATAATCCTGCTTCCAGTTGCGGCAGTTCCAAAATGTCAAATTTTGGAACCATCTCAATTCTTTTGAGAATTAGGACCAGGGCGAGGGCGAGCGTATTAAAAATTGGAGATGATCCAGAAAGGTATGATGAAAAAATGTCATTAATGCTTTGCGGTACAAAGAATTATGAAAACCTGACTATCAAAGAAGATTTATTAAATTTCTTTTGGTTTAATACCCCGGAGCTTGCTCTAAACTTGACCCACAGAGTCACACGAGGTACTCCCGGTAGGCCGGCAGAATATATAACTTCATCAGCCCTATCCATATTGTTTTGACTCCGGGAGGTCCGTCACTAGGCGCACGTTTCGGCCCTCCCAGCCATCCCAGGTAATCTTCG
>JAITBO010000124.1 GCA_031283505.1 Treponema sp.
TTGTCCATGATACTCTGCTTAAAGAGAAACACATCCTGAAACACAAAACTTACGATGGACATGAGGTATTCGCTTGCCATATCCCGGATGTCCACTCCGCCGATTTTCACCGCCCCCTCCGCGGTTTCGTAAAACCGGGGGATCAGGTGGGCCAGGGTGGACTTGCCGCTCCCCGAGGGCCCCACCAGGGCGGTTACCTCCCCCTGCCGGGCGGTAAAACTCACGTCCTGTATGGCAATGGCTTCTCCTTCCTCGTTATAGGTAAAGGTCGCCTGCTCAAAGGCCACCGAATATTCCGCCGCGGTTTTTGGGGAAGCGGTTTCCGCCAGGGGCGGGGTGTCCAGTACCCTGTCCATCCGTTCAATGCCGTTAAGGATCAACTTTCCGTTCTGGGAGACATACATCAGCTTGGTAAAGGGCGTGGAGAGGGACACGGAAAAGATAAGGTAGAACACTGAAACCAGGGCAAAGGCGCCGTATTCCGCCCCGCCTGCCAGGGCCGCTCCGCCTGAAAGAAAAATGATCACCGGGATTATAAAGAGGTAAACATGACTGATGACCGTCATAAAAAATTCCATATAGATTTCAAATTCAGTGGTATAGTTGAAACAGAACACGCCGTAGTCCTTGATGATCTGGTAAAATTTGCGGAAGCTGTAGATGGTCTGATTAAAGGCCTTGACCACCGAAATACCCCGCACATATTCCACCGCCGCGTTGTTCATGTCCTCCAGGGAATTCTGGTACTTGTTGACAAAAATTTGAGCGTTTTTGCCGCTGAAGGCGATCATCTGGATCAGGTAACTTAAAATAATGGGCGCCAGACTTGCCAGCCCCAGCCGCCAGTCAAACACAAAGAGGATGACCAGGGTAAAGACCGGCATGGCAAAGGAGCCCGCCAGGTCGGGAAGCTGGTGGGCGATAAAGCCCTCCAGTTTTTCGATGTTTTCGTCCACCACCTTCCGCAGCTTCCCGGTGGAATTTTCCGTGTGGAAGCCCATGGGCAGGGACGCGATGTGGCGGGTAAATTCCAGCTTCAAATCGTAAAGAGTGGTAAAGGCCGCCACATGGGAAAACATCAGGGCGGCAAAGTTGAGGAAAACCGCCGTTACCGCCCCGCCCGCGGCAATCCAGCCCAGGCGTATCATAGCGGCCTTGTCCAGCCCTCCCCAGTCGGCAAAATGGATCACCTCCCGGATAAGGTAATAGACGGCGATAAAGGGGACAAAGGAGACGGCCGTACTCAGTACCGAAAGCACGCAGGAGGTGATGACCGGAATTTTTTTACGGAGCGCCAGTTCCCAGAGCCGGGCCATGCCGGTTTTGTGCCCCCTGACCTCTTTTGTATCTTTCATATAATTTCCCCCTTATATTTAAGGCTGTTTTTCAAAATCACCTTTGAACCGCGGGATTTTGAAGGCCGTGAGTTAGCCAAGTATAACATCTAAGTATAACCCGCTAAAAATTGACCTGTCAAGGGAGTACGCTGCGCCGCCAAAAATATTACCGGAAAAACAGCGTCCCGGACGGGTTTGCCGCCATGACCAACCATTATACCGCCCGGCTGCTTTTTGCCCGGGGTCTCTCCGGGCCACTGGATAATTTATGATATTTATAGTATTATGGAAAAGGAATCTTTAGAAACTCGCGGGTTTCAGGATTTTTCAGGATGATGTTTTGAGTTTTGATATGAAGGAGTTGTTCCATGAAAAGGTCTTATGCCGTGGTAGCGGTTTGTATTGCTGTTTTGGTTTTATTGGCAGCCTGCAGCTCAAATCCCAAGGTCAGCAGGGTCGATGCCGATACCCGGACCGATTTAAGCGGATATTGGAACAATACGGATGTAACGATTGTTTGCGATTCCTTGATCGCCTCTTTTCTTCAATCTCCCCGGGTGGCGGATTTCAACGCCCGTAAGGGGGAACTTCCGGTAATTCTTGTCGGCTCCTTTCGGAACGAGAGTGATGAACATATAGATACCTCCATTATCTCCACTATCATGGAACAGGCCATATTTGAAAGCGGAAAGGCCCTGCCTGTGGCGGGGGGGGCGTCCCGGGGGGAACTCCGGTCGGAACGGGCGGAGCAGCAGAGTTATGCCAGTGAGGATACCGCCGCCGCCTTGGCCAATGAGCTGGGGGCGGATTTTCTCCTTACCGGATCGGTGCGGACCATTGTGGATCAGGCCGGAAAGACCACCACCAGAACCTATTACGTATCCGCCGAATTAAGCGATATTGAAACCACCGCCCGGCTTTGGATGGGGCAAAACAATGAAATCAAGAAGGTGATTGTAAGACCCCGTACCAAATTATAGGAGCCTTTCTCAAAATCCGGCTGGTTTTGGGAAAGCCCCTGGGCGGGGTTGTTGATTCTTCAATGGTTTTGCCCGTATAACCATGGCGCCGCGGGGTATGTTACTGTTATTATCACCGTCCTCCAAGGGGAAAGATTTGAGAAAGATCTTAACGAGCGCGTTCTTAGCTATAACCGTTTTTTTTATGGTTTCCTGCGCTTCAAACCCCTATACTAAGATCGATAACGCCGTGGCTCGGAAAGATTTCGCCGCCGGTATTCAGATCCTTGAATCGGATAAAAAAGACATCTATAAGTCGGACCTTATCTTATATTACCTTGACAAGGGAATGCTTACCCATTATGCCCGGGATTTCGAGGAATCTTCACGGAACCTACAGGAAGGGGAACGGGCCATTGAAGAGGCCTTTACCAAAAGCCTGCTCCAGGGGATCGGGTCCTATCTGGTAAACGACACGGTCCGGACCTATGACGGGGAAGATTATGAGGATATCTATATTAATGCCTTCAATGCCCTTAATTATTACCACCGGCAAGATATGGAAGGCGCCCTGGTAGAAATCCGGCGGATGAATATTAAACTACAGGCCCTGGCCGCTAAATACGGAACCCTCACCACCAATCTCCGGCAAAAGGCCCTGGAAGAAGCTGTTTTGGACCCTTCCGGCGGCAGCCTCGATTCCGCGGAGTTTTCCAATTCCGCCCTGGCCCGTTATTTGGGGGTCCTCTTTTACCGGGGGCAGGGTAAGGCGGACGATGCCCGGATTGACCTGGAGGAGTTACGCCTTGCCTTTGCCAACGCCCCCCGGGTGTATACCCATCCCGTCCCTTCCTCGATTGAGGAGGAACTTACCGTGCCTCCGGGCATGGCCCGGCTTAATGTGATAGGTTTCAGCGGTTTATCCCCGGTTAAAGAACAGTCCGTCCTCCGGGTCCCCCTTTTAAACTATAATTATATTAAGATTGCCCTGCCGGTGATGGTACACCGCGGCTCCGAGGTCGGCCGTATCGAGGTGATTTTTGATAACGGAGAGAAGTTTACCCTGGAATTGCTTGAGGACATGGAGGCGGTGGCCCGGGAAACCTTTAAGGAACATCTAAAGGTGATTTACCTTAAATCCATTATCCGGGCCGCGGCCAAGGGGATTACCGCCGTCGTTTTTGACGAAATTGGCCGGAACGAGGAGGGCCTTACCGGCACGGTTTTCGGTCTCCTCGGGCTTGGCACCCAGATTTTTACGGAGATAAGCGAAGCCGCGGATTTACGGATGTCCCGGTATTTTCCCGCCAGGGCCTATGTGGGAGGGATCACCCTTCGCCCCGGCCGGTATTCTTTTTCAGTAAATTATTATAACCAGGGGGGTAGAAAAATCACCGCGTTCCGGTATGATGATGTATTGGTTCAACCGGACAAACTTAATTTAGTGGAGGTTATATGTCTACAATAGGCCCCCTGAGTCAAATGCCTTATCAGAACAACATGCCCCGTCCGCCTGCCTCCCCCGCGGCCCTTGGGTTGTTGATTTTATTGTGCCTGTTTTTTATGGGCTGCCAAAGTACCGGCCCCAGCCAAAATAGCGGCAGATCCCAGGATGATGTCGCCGGGCTTATCGCGTCGGCGTCGGCCTCCATAGATTCCTTGTTAACCGATTCCTCCCGTACTGCCGCGTCCCCGGGCGTTGCGGTAGGCGGCGGCATCCAGCCCCGCTGGGTTACCGCCCCCGAATCGGTATATGACCGGAAAACCTATGTCTCCGCGGTGGGATACGGCGATAACCGGAACATGGCGGAACGCCGCGCCCTGGCCGCCCTCACGGCAATTTTCGGCCAGTCCATACAGTCGGAAGCGCAATCCACAATCGCCTATTCCGAGGCTATTATTAACGGCAATATAAGTTCCGCTTCGGGGAACAATGATTTTGTCAACCTGATCAAAACATCGGCGGAGATGGACTCCCTGGTGGGCGCGGAGATCAAGGACCTCTGGTTCGACGGCAAGGGCACCTATTACGCGGCGGCGGTCATGGAACGGGCCAAAACAGCGGCGCTTTATAAGGATCTGATAGATACCAATATTAGGCTCATCAATGACCTGACCGTTGTTTCCAGTGAGGAAAAATATACCCTGGACGGACTCCGGCGGTTTCAGCTTGCCGCGGCCGTCGCCGATGCCAACGAGACCTTTCTGAACGTGTTACGGGTCCTGGGGGATGGTTCCACAAGTATCCCGAAAAATCCGAAAACCGGGGACGATTACCGCCTTGAAATAGCCGCCATCACCAAAAACATACCCATCGGGGTTATCGTGGAAAATGATCAGCGGGACCGAATCCGGGGGGCCTTTGAGGAGGTCCTTACCAAAGCCGGCTTTAGAAGCGGGGGATCGAATTCCCCCTATCTTTTAAAGGTGCTGGTGAATATGTCTCCCGTAGACCTGCCAAATAACCCAAACAAATTTGTCCGGTATGTGGTAGACGCGAACCTGGAGGACCGCCGGAGCGGAGACCGGCTTTTACCCTTTTCCGTGAGCGGACGGGAAGGGCATCTTTCCATTCCCGAAGCGGAAAACCGGGCGATCAGAGCCGCGGAGACCAAAATAAAGGAAACCTACCGGCCGGTTTTGGACGCCTATATTTCTCAATTTTCGTCCGGTAAATAGCCTCCTAACGGTTGACCGTAACCATGCCGTCCACAATCCTAAGGTTCGGCCAAAGGGCGGTGGTATACCAGCGGTCCGGTTTGGGAATATCGGCGTTAAAGTCGATCTCCGTAAAATACACGTATTGTCCCCGGTCATCGGTCAAAAAGACCGGGAAATAGGAGACCCCCTTATCGTCGCTCATCACGTTTTGCTGCAAATAAATATCAAAGATCGACCATGGTTTGTCCAGGGTCAGGACCACCGCCGGATCCCGGTCCGACGAGGCCCGGTAAAACCGGAAACTTAAACCCTGGTCAATGGGGCTGCCCCCGGCCAGATTCGTCTTTTCATTCGTATAGGTGTTGAAGGACCGGGGGCTTCTCCCGGAGGCGGAAACCTCCAGGTACCTGAAACGGCTGACCGCAAGCAGACGGCCGCTCAGGGTGAGTTTCCCCTGAATGTCGATGGGCGGCTGGGAGAGGGTCCAGGTGAGGGGCTTGACAGGGTTCACTGCCGCCGCGGCAAACTGATAGATCGTCTGCGCCCAGGTCTGGGCGGCGGAACCCCGGAACAGGATCGGGTGCAGTACCGGCTCCAGGGGGTCCTGGTCGTCGGCGGCTTGTACCGGCAAATCACCGGCCCCCATGTCCCGCAGCAGCAGGGTCAGGTCCTCCAGCATATCCATGGTGAGGACATCCTCCCGGGGCACGTCGGAAACCAGGGGGAATACCCGGAGCCTTTCCAGTTTTTCGGAAAAGTCCGCCAATTTAAGGTCGCAAAAGGTTTTTGACAGAATGGTAACGCCGTCCATGATAAAATCGTTCCACCAGCCTATGCTGATATTCCGGGTGTCCGAATACACGGTCATATAGGTTTCTTTAATTTCGTCCAGGGGCAAAGCCCGGATCTGCTTAAAGGCCGGTTCCGCTTCCATAGGAAGCCTGCCCCAGGCGGTAAGCATCCGATCCGCGTCGGCGCTCAGGAAGGCGGAGAGCAGCTTTATCCGGTCGTTCAGGGAAGCGATGCTGTCGGCCTTTTCCCGCTTTAGCACGTCGGACAACACAATGTCATTGACATCGTTTAATACGCCGATACATTCGGTGTAGAGGGACTGAAGCACCGAATTGATCTGGTAGGGCTTGGTTTGGTTCACCCGGTCCCGGTACTCCCGCCACCCCGGAGAGGGAATATAGGCGTTATCGGGGTAATTCCCCCAATAGCTAAGGTAGTAACCCAGGTAGGTGCTGAACGCGTCAGTCTGATAGATGCTCCGGTCCCGGTTTTGCAGGAATTTCGGATTTTCCGCAAGGTTCACGTAATGGGTAAAGAGATCGTTATACGCCGCGATGCCGTCGGTTATCTCCTTTACTATCCCCGGATCATACCCCCGGTTATACTCTATCCCCCCCAGGGCGCTTCGGATCGCCCTGCCGGAGAGGGAGAAGATCTCCCGGTCTTCCGCTTCGGAACGGGAGGCTATCATGGCGTTTATGGTTTCCGCGGAGCTGGAGAGGAAGTCGTATTCGGCGCTTAAAACAATGTACCGGTTAAGATAGGCCTGGGCCGCGAGGGTGATCCTGCCGTTACTGATAAGGGTAGAAACCTTTTCATTTTCCGCGTAGGGTTTGACATAGGCTTCGTAATTATCAAAGGCCGCGATAATGTCATATTGGCCGTTCATCCAGTTCAAATTGGCGGTATTCAGTTGTGCCGGGTCCGGTATATCCACCGCTCCGGCAAGGTTCAGAATCTTTTCCACCACCATAAAAAGGGACTCCGAATCCGGTTCCTTGGTCATTTTCTCGGAGAGGAGGTCATTGTTTTTCAGGCTCAGGGCGGCGGTCCGCAGGGTCGCCAGTTCCCGGGTCAGGTTGTCGGAGAACTCCCGCTCCAGGGCGCTGACGGTTCCCAGGATGCCGCCCCGGTTTCTGTTGCTTTTTTGCCTGATAAAATCCATGTCCCGTTTAAAAAAATCATTGTAATTCTTTACCGCGTAATTGATCACCAAATCATTGAACAGGTAGTCGTTTATCAGGTTGTTTCCAAAGGGGTCCCCGTCGGCGTTAAGGCCCAGGGGGATCTTCGCCTGGACCAGTTCATTTTTTATATCCTCAAAAAGCTCCCTGCCCTGGGCGATAAGCTTGCTTTGGGTCTGGGTCAGATCCTTCCATTCGCCGACCAGGTTCTGCACGTCCCGCAGGGAAGAAGCGTCCCCGGCCTGGCGCAGGAGCAGGCTAATCCGGCCGTAGTTGGTAACGATACTCTGGGACAGGGAAACCAGGTTTTTTATCTTCCCGTAGAGGGAATCGGGGTAAACCGACAGGCGCTGCCAGGCGGAGAGGATGATCTGCAAGGCCGCCCCCTTGGCCTGTAGGAA
>JAITBO010000229.1 GCA_031283505.1 Treponema sp.
CAATTCCGTTTTTTTATGGGTATTTCCCGTGGCAAACCAAAGGGTCATAGACTCATAGTACCATATCCGATCAAGGAAGGCTACGCCCCCAAGGAATCGAGGTACAGTCCGGGTGGACCATCCATTCCAACAGGGGAGCAGGAAGAAGTACCAGGCACGGCGCCTAGGGCCATTCTGCTTTTCGAGGGCGGTTTTTTTATGCCCTCCAAAGTCTCGGTTTCGGGGAATCCCCAGGGTTTCGTACCGTTCATTTTTTACACCATAAATTCAAAATCATTTTGCCCCATTAACAAAATGTCCCCGCCGCAGACGGCGGGGATGTTTTTGGGACAATGCTTTTTCTGATTCCCTGTCCGGGGGTATTAGGCTTTTACTAAAATATCGCCTGAACTGTTTTAGAATCTGTACCCCACCGCGATCTTTACCTCAAGGCCGTGTCCAAGCAAAGTTTTTGTGTCTACGCCGGGCTCATCCATAGCATCAACCATGTCGTTTTCAAACTTGCTTGCAAGCCGCAGCCCATACAGGAGGTTGCCGCGCAGGAAAACATGGTCGGTAAAGGCAAAATCCAAGCCGCCGCCAAGTTTAAACCATAGCGCGCTCCAATCACCCGCAAGTTTTTTATCGTCCTCAGCATCTTTCAGCTCATCACCATTCTCATTCTTTACGGAAAGCATAACGCGGTAGTCAATACCCAACAGGGGGAATACGGTGAGTTTTTCGCCGACCGTAAAGGGATATTTCCCCAACAAACCGATGTCAAGCCCCATAACAGAAAAATCGGATTCCCCGCTATCTTCTGCCGGTTCCATCTTCATTGTTCCGCCGCCGCCGAAAAATCCAAAAGACAATTCCGCATAGGTTGCGTCAAAGAACGCGAAACCGCCGCCGCCGGCGTATGGTATTTTCATGGACCAAGTCTCACCGTCCGCTGACGCTTCAATGCCGCCGCCGAAATCGCTGGTGAAATACCCGCCTGCACCCGCGCTGAGTTTGAACTCAGGTAGGGCGAAAGCCCCTCCTGCGGCAATTACCGCAAGAACCAAAAATAAAACCAATTTCTTCATGAGAAACTCCCTTGTGCGCTTTGCACGCACGCGAACTTGTTCACACGCGGTCGCTGCATTAATGCCGTTCCCGCCGTCAAAATATATGTTTCGCCGCCTGCGCGGATAACACCTGTATTACGGAATGAACGCCTGAACCATCGGCCTCCACTTGCCCTGCTGCCCGTCTCCGCTCTCGATCTGCACCGCGATATACACCATCTTCCCCGAATCCCCAAAATCAAACTCGATCACGTCCTTCTTGCGCCGCGTAAAAAACGATTTGTTCAGGTCATCCGGGCTCGGAGGCGGGGCCTCTCCCAGCGCAGCGGCGCTGTACCAGACGCGGTAGCCGCCGTTGGCCCGGTCGTGCGGGTTCCCGCTCACGTAGACGATCCTGATGCCCAGTTCGTGCCGCCCCCTCAAGAAAGTCTCCACCGTCACCTGCGCGGTAGGCGCGCCCGTGGGCGTGGAAGTCGAGTCGTGGAGCCTCAGCCCCAGACTCACGAGGTCCACCTCTGTAAGCGGCGGCACAAGGAAGTAGCGGCGTTTTATGTCCCGCATCTTGTCCGCCAGCGCGTCGAAGGCCGCCTTGCATTTTGCCGTGGCCACCGGCGTGCGGGTCGCCTCCGTCAACGCCGCCTGCGCCGCGTCCGCCAGGGCGGTAAGCGCCGCGGTAAGGTCCGCCCCAGTCCGCTTCCTTTGTCCCCAGCACGGAAATCCAGTCCCGCGCCATGGTCAATTGCCCTTCCCGGCTTGACGGAAGCCAATCCGTTCTTTGATTCATGGTTTATGTCTCCTTCCGTATCAAAAATGAGGCGTTTTTGTTCCAAAACGCCGTATTGCCGAAAGATTTTGGCTTGAAGTCTAAAGACTCCGGGTCGAAGTCTGAAGACAACGCGTTGAAGTCTGAAGACAACACGTCGAAGTCTAAAGAAAACGCGTCGAAGTCTAAAGAAAATGAGCTGTTATCTTGTCCGAATGAGAAAAATTGACCTGTTTTTGGAATATTTTGACAAAAAAGCGGGAAATCAGGGATTAGACGCTTGACACGCCGTCTTTTAAATAAAGTATAATCGGGAGCCGGGAGCCGGGAGCCGGCTGCGCCTTCGCCTCGGAGTTTGCTTCGCAAATTCCACACAGAGACGGGGGGCTGTAGAGCGGGCAATTCTGCTTTGTGGCTTTGCCCCGCAAATTCCACAGGGAGGCGAGGGCTGTAGAACCGTGAACGGGCAAAGCCTGTGGCTTTGCTGAGGGGGCGAGGGCTGTCTTTTGGGCTGCGCTTAGCCGGAACATAGAAAAATAATACCTTTTTCCGTAAAAAACATCAATAGGCTATTTCAAAAAAAGCCGGTTCTTACCCCTTGCTGAGGCTATCGAATTAATCAATTTTAATGATTCTTGCCTGGATTGATTTGACAGACTGATTTCCTAATTCCTTCACAAGAAATTAGGAAGATGCGGTTTTGTTAAAAATACGGGAAATGTATCCAAATAGACTTTTCTGACAGCCTTAACAGGGCTGTTTACGCGTGCCGACCTGCCGGCGATGGGACTAAAGCCCCTGGGCCTCCGCAACGGCTCTGGTCCCGTTCCTGCGGAACGATACTTCCGCAACTTCGTTGCCACCGATCCATTCCTACGCCCCGTTGCTCCGGGGAAAAGCGCGGAAGCGGGCGGTACCAGACGGTGTCCGGCCCATGGTGGTATTGCATTGTTTAATCTCTTGGATAATAATGATGTAATCATGGCTGCAGGGCTGTGAGTCTTGCAGGGAAGGGTGCAGCTTATCATCAGGCAGGAGGTGGTATTCAGACCTATCGAATCCTGAGAAACCCCTCCCCTGAGGGCGAACATACCGGGCGTATAATAAGAGAGGAATACATGGCTGAACTAACCGGAACCAAGACGGAAAAAAATTTGCAGGCGGCTTTTGCCGGAGAATCCCAGGCCCGTAATAAGTATACCTATTACGCATCCAAGGCAGAGAAAGAGGGCTATAATCAGATAGGGGCCCTCTTTAGAGAGACTGCGGAACAAGAGAAGGAGCACGCCAAAATCTGGTTCAAGCTGCTTCATGGGGATGCAGTACCCGATACGATTACCAATCTCAAGGACGCTGCAGCAGGGGAACACTATGAGTGGACCGATATGTACGCTGCTTTTGCTAAGGAAGCCGAGGAAGAGGGCTTCCCCCAGATCGCCCGGCTTTTTACGCTCGTCGGCGCCATTGAGAAGGAACATGAGCAACGGTACCGCAGACTCCTCGCCAATATTGAGGGAGGCTTGGTTTTCTCCCGGGAAGGGGAGCGGGTCTGGCAATGCAGCAATTGCGGTCATATTCTGATTGGCAAGAAAAGCCCTGAACTATGCCCGGTCTGTAAACATCCCCAGGGGTATTTTCAGATCAAAGCAGAAAACTATTAATCCTTGGACTGCTCCCGGCTCGCTGGTTGAGAGGTACCGGGGGAAAGGCTTTTTTTGAGGGCTGGCCTGGTAGAAACCGGGCCTGGGGGCATCAGGCAGATCCTGGTTCCCCCAAATTTTTGGCGGTGTATCCGAAAGATTGGAGAGAAGCGGTTTAACATGAATTGTAGCGGCAGTATCAATAAAAGTACGGCATTTATGTTTATTATTACAGTTTTACTGTTTATTTTAAGAATTCGGTTTTTATCTGTATAATAAAATACTATTTTTTCTTTTTTTCCTGCCAGTATGTATGAACTATCCTTGACAAGAACCCTATACCAAGATATTTGCTGAGTAGTGAATAGTTTCTCAGTTTATGAGTATATTATATATGTATATCTATGTTGTATTCAAGCAATAACACTGTTTAGCAGTTACTTGGGGAGGGTGTAATCTTGAGTATACGGCAAATACTATTTAACGGTTTGTGCATGGCGTTCATTATGTCGATGTGTATGTCTTTTGTTATGGTAGTCATTAATGTGGGATTGAATGGCCACTTTGTAATACCCTGGTTAACCGGCTGGCTCATTGGATTTATCGTCTCGCTGCCTCTATCGTTTCTTCTACCTCCGTTATTACAAAAAATAATGGTTTGGTTAAAGATTTAGATCCTACTCATAGTTTCTGACCCTAAAGCCCGGTCTAGAAGGGCCAAGAGAGAACGTAGCTTGAGAACTTTCCCTGCTGAGGAGCTTTCCGAACCAACAGAACCATGAAGTACTCAGGGATAGGAACCCTTCCGCCTAATCCATTCTCGGTGTATGATACATCCTATGGATGCCGGGGTTGCGGCAACCGTCCTGAAACTTTCGGGAGATGGACAACCGTTGCCGAAGCCCTGCAAAACCGGGGTATTTCCGGCTCTACCCACCAGCGAGAGGTCTGAGAACGCCTGCGCCAGCCGGTATCGGGTGGTGGTGTGCTCAATGTACCCAGGGATTTCACGGATTTTCACCAATAGGGCAAGGTACATTAGGACACATGCAGAACAACATAACCAAATGGTCATGGTATTTCCTCATTGCCTAAGCAATGAGAATAAAATACCCGGCATTTTCTTCTTTCCCAGGTCCTTAAAGGTCTCCTAAAGAAAAGTCCCCGATTATCTTGTATCCTTTGTTGTCCCGAACCACTTCAAGCTGTCTGTTCGGGAAATAGATAGGCAACTTATCCCGGATGATCGCTGCGGCAGCATCCATGAAGGTTTCAAGCTGCTCTGGAGGAACCCTTTCCAGGGTGGCAACACGGCAGGAAACTAGATACCCCCGGCCCTGCTGGGAACCGATGCCGAGGGTAAAGTCCGGGGCTATCTCGAACAGACCGTCCATTTCAGGATTAGCGGTTTCGTTCCGTTTTGGCCGGTTGGGATGCAGCGGAAAACAATCCCCCCATCGGGTTTCTAAGACTTCATCAACCTCATGGAAAAGGGCTTCCAA
>JAITBO010000132.1 GCA_031283505.1 Treponema sp.
CGCCGCAAAAAAACCCGGAAAATATGTCAATAATAAGCCGTAGGCTCTTACAGTTTTTCAGGCTTTCAGCATACAAAACGATATAAGAACAAGAGATTTCCCTTATCTAGTGTCTGTCCGCAAAGCCGGTTACTTTGTGGACAGACCTTGCATTTTCTCACCTAAAGGTTACGAAAATGCAGATTTTAAGGTAGTCTGTCCATAATGTGTCTACATTATGGACAGACACTATGTAGTCCGTGCGTTGTAATTTCTTACCCTGTAATGAATTACGTGGGACTACAGCCATAGGCCCATTTGTAGTCCGTATAGTCCGAGCGTGCGGCCTCACAAACGGCCCATCCAATTGACCGGCGGGGCCGAGGCACACTGCGAGGTACATTACTCCCCCTGTTACTCTCATATTGACCAGGGCAACGTCATTTAAAAATCCGTGATCGGGAAAGCCTCTACAAGTCCCTTTCGCAGGGGGCAACCCTTCATTCGAGACAATTCTGAAAGTCCTGTCTTCCCTGGGATTCGGCATACGGCTTATTCCAGTATCCGGTGAAACATGACAGATGAATTCCCGGCAGCCGGTTACTTAGTAACCCGCCCCCTCCGGGGCCGTCCCGGGTCATACCGGGAAAACGCGCCCTATCATTTTGCCGATGTCAGCAAGATAATAAGGCGGCATAAGCGGCGCTGGCCAATCACGCCGATAAACCCGATAACCTTCAAGAGCCGTATGGAAGTCATCGACATCGCAATAAATTCTTGTTATAGTATTTTGGTCCATTTGTAGATCACCACCGAATTTTGGGGGGAATTGGGATGTATAGCGTCGGTTTAGCGTATCTGTTCTGGCTTATATCGGGATTCGGCGCCCTGGGATTTCACCGTTTTTACCTGGGGAAGATTCCCACCGGGCTGCTTTGGATGTGTACCGGAGGGCTGGGGATGGTTGGAGCCATCTACGATTTCTTTACCCTGGCCGGACAGGTGCGGGAAGCCAATATCAGAAACGCGGTTTTTACCGGACAGAGAGCTTCGCGTCAAAATTGGCGTTATGTACACGATGGGGATGCCCGGATTGTACACCCCAAGGAAAGCGTCGAGCGCGCCATTCTGAGGCTGGCGAAACAAAACAAAGGCGTTCTGACGGCCAGCGAAGTGGCCCTGGAAGCCAATATCCCCCTGGAGACCGCCAAAAAAGACCTGGACGCCCTGGTTTCCAAAGGTTTCGCCGAAATCCGGGTCCGCAAATCCGGCACCCTGGTCTACACCCTGCCTGAACTCATGGACAGTGATTCGCCCCTGGAGGATTTTTAAAGGGCCGCCGCCTTTTTTGATCTGGATGTTTTTGCTCCCGGGAATTTGGGCGCATCCGGCGCTCACGCCGGACCGGGCTATCCGCTTCAATTCCTCGTGCTTTCAGGCGGAACGCCTACAAGCGTTCCGCCTGAAAGCCCTGCGGGATTTCCGCTTCTATCCCTTGCGCTTTGCTGTACGATACGATCTCCCGCCGGGAAGCAAAATCACATTTTCTCATAGCCGACTCCCGGTTCACTTTAAAATGACCTCGGTCCTGCCGAAGCCGCCCAGTTCGGGGCGGGAGAAGTAGTAGTCCGCCACCTGGCTCTGGTGTTTCAGGAACTCGTGGACCCCTTTCTGCAAAACGCCGTCCCCTTTGCCGTGGACTACCGAGAATTCGTGCAGGCCCGCCAGGACAGCGGCGTCGATTTGGCGTTCCAGGGTTTCCAGAGCTTCGTCCAGGCGCATCCCCCGGAGGCTGAGTTCGAACTGGGCCCGGGTTTCGCCCGACAAATCGGTCTGGACGATGAGGGGGGACGGCGGGGCTTTGGCCCGGAGAGGAACGGGAATGAGGTCCCCTTCGTCAAAGGTCATTCTGAGGGAACCGATCTCCACGACCCACCTTCCCTTCTTGTCCGGCCTGAGGACGGTTCCCCGGCGCTTATTCTCCCCGGCCAGGACCTCCGCGCCGGCCTGTATCACGGCGATCCCCATCTCTTCCTCCGCGTCCGGGCGGCGGCGTTCCTCCCGGAGGAGGGCCGTTTCCGCGTCCAGGGCCGCGTCTTCGGCGTTGGCTTTTTCTTCCATTTCCTTAAGGAATTCCTTCACCTTCAGGGTTTTTTCCCGGTTTATCTCCCCTTCTTTGAGTTCCCGGACCAGATTCTCAAGTTTTTTCCGGCTTTCCGAAAGAAAGGCGCGCAAGTTCCCCACACCGCCCTCTTTTATGATGAGTTCCCGCTGCCTAAGCCTGAGTTCCCTCAGATCGGCCCGCCGCCGCTCCTCCCTAAGCTTTTGGGTTTCCGCCCTGGCTTCCGAAGCGGCAACGTCCAGGTCCCGGTGTTTTTGTTTGAGTTCCCTAATAAGGGTGGAGACATCCGACCGTTCCTCCGCAAGATAGGAGCGGGCGCCCCGGACGATCTCCGGGGGAAGGCCGTTCCTGGCGGCAATATCCACGGCCCGGCTTTCACCGGGGATGCCCATGACGATGCGGTAGGTGGGGGACAGGGTTTGGCCGTCGAATTCCACCGAGGCGTTCTCCACCTTTGGCCGGGAATAGCCGTAGTTCTTGAGTATCCCGTGATGGGTGGTGACCACGGCGAGGCAGCCCTTTCCGGTGAGGTAGTCCAGAATGGCCATGGCGATAGCGCCCCCCTCTTCCGGGTCCGTGCCCGAACCCAGTTCGTCCAGAAGCGCCAGGGAGTTTTCTCCCGCCACGCCGGTTATGGCGGCGATGTTGGTCATGTGGGCGGAGAAGGTGGACAGGGACTGGCTCAAGGACTGCTCGTCCCCTATGTCCGCGTAAACCCCGTCAAAGACCGGGAGAACCGTGCCGTCGTCCGCCGGCAGGGCAAGGCCGAACTGGTTCATCAGGGCAAAGAGGCCCAGGGTTTTCAGGGCCACGGTCTTGCCCCCCGTATTGGGGCCGGTGATGATCACCGTCCGGGTATTCATGACAAAATCGACGGGTACGGCCCCGCTCCCCAAAAGGGGATGCCTGGCACGCAGCAGGACCGGAGCTGTGGAATCCGGGGCGGCGGCTTCCCCGGCGAAATTGCCCCGGATGTCCCGGGAATACCGGGCGCGAGCGCGGAGGGTTTCGAGGGTTATGATCCCATTGTGGAAATCCCCCAGTGGCCGGCGGCCCTCCTTTAAACGGACGGTCAGTTCCCGGAAGACCCGGCGTATCTCGGCCTCAAGCCGCCGCTCCTCAATAAGAATGTCGTTGTTCTTTTCGATCACCTCATCGGGTTCCACAAAGAGGGTTTGCCCTGTGGCGGAAACTTCGTGAACAATGCCCCTGATGCGGCCCTGAAAATTGGCCTTGAGCGCCAAAACCATGCGACCGTCCCGCTGGGAAGGCACGGTGGATTGGAGCATACGCCGGGTCTCTTCGTTGTTCGTATACCCCGCTGCCAGGGCGTCCAGTTCCCCTTTTAATGACTGAATCCGCCGTTTTATGTCCCGGAATTCCGGCAGGTCCCTGAGTTTGCCGTCCCGGTCCAGAATACGGAACACTTCCCTAGTCAGGGCGGAACAATCGGGAATATCCCCGGTCAGATCGGAGAGGGACCCCGCAGGGGACGGCTCCGGGGAAGATGGGCAGAGCCACTTTTTAAAAGCTTCCCCCCGTTCAAGGAAGACGCCCAGGGCATAGGCTTCGTCCTGCTCCAGAACCGCCCCTTCAATCTCCAGCTTTGCCAGCGCCCCGGCTATGTCCGGAAGGCTTTCCTGGGGTTCCCCCTCCCCGGAGTTAAGCCGGTCCAGGATGCGGGAAACCCGGAGTTTAAGATCCCGGACGACCGGAGGCTCCCGCAGGGGCAGGTCCGCAAGGATGAGCCGGGCCGCTTCCTCACTCAGGGCACAGGATGCAACCTGGGCGCATATAACGTCAAATTCCAGAAGCTTCAGGGTTTTTTCGTTCATTCTCAGGTTACCGGTTATTCATCAGCTAAGGATGACGTTTCAAAAGTCCGATTTTAAAACGCCAGCCGTTTTTCCCGCTAATTCATCCTTGATTCGGAGGAAACTTTCGTACCTGTCTTCGTGGATGACCCCCGCGTGTACGGCTTCCATGATCTTGCACCCCGGTTCCGTGCGGTGGGCGCAGGAAAGGCCGAAGCTGCACTTCCCCGCAAGGGGGGCAAATTCCCTCATGTAAAACTCCACCTCGCCGGAAGAAATCCCGTCCGGAAGGAACCGGCGTATGCCGGGGGTGTCGATAAACCCGGCGTATTGTCCCGGACGCCCCGGATTCTCCGGCCCCCCAAAAAGCACAGACATGGAAGTAACGTGGTTACCCCGGTCGTACTTTTCATTGATGCCTCCGGTTTTCTGCCCGGCTCCCGGAAGAAGGACATTGATAAGGCTGGATTTTCCCACTCCGGACTGACCTACCAGCGCCGAAAGGCGGCCCGCGGCGGCTTTCCGCAGTTCCTCCAGCCCCTCGCCGGTCCTAGCCGAAACCCTGAGGACAGGATACCCTATATGGTGGAAGTCCTCAAGCCGCTCCTCTATGTCCGCGTCCCCCAAAAAGAGATCCCACTTGTTGCAAACGATCCATGCAGGAATGCGGGCTATGTCCGCCTGAAGAAGAAGCCGGTCCAGGAACCGGGGCCGCCAGGGGGGAGAAGCCGGGGTGCAGACGCAGAAAACGGCGTCGATGTTGGCCGCCAGAATTTGGGAAGCCACGGACCGGTTGCGGTCAAAACCCTGCTGGTTAAGCCGGGTAAGCCGGTTCCGCCGGGCCTCCACCGCCAGAATAAGGCCCTTTTCCGGATGGGACGGGTCCCATTCCAGACTTACCCAATCCCCGGGCGCAAGGGGGTTGTAGAAGCCCTCGATCCCTTTAAGAACCTTCCCCTTGATCCGGCACTCCAGTTCCCGCCCGTCCTCGACACGAACGGTAAAGATGTTCCGGGACCCCCGGATCACCAGGCCCCTGGCCGCGCCGCTCATAGGGGTCCCCCGAAAGCGCGGAGGGTAAGGCCGAATTCCCGGGCCCGGACCCGCCAAACGCCATCCTCCGCCGCCGGGCCGGTAACGACCAGAAAACCCTCCGGCGCGCATGAGGGCGACGCACCGGTTCCAGGCCGGGCGCAGAGGCCTCCCTGATCCAGGACGGTTTCTATGCGCCGGGAAACCCCTTCCATGGAATCGTAGACCTTGATGCCGGACCCGGCAGCCGCCTTGAATTCCTCCAGCAAAAAGAGGAAGTGGGTGCAACCCAGGACCAGGGCGTCGGCGCCCCGGCTTCTGAAATAATCCACATAAGGTTCCACAACCCCCCGGCGTTCCGCCGCCGCCGCCCCGGAATGGCGGTATTCCACCCATTCCACAAGCTCCGGGGCCGCCAGGGTGACAAGCTCGCAGTCCGCCCCGTACCGGGCGGCAAGCTCCCCTGTACAAGGATCCGCCACCGTCCGCTCCGTTCCCAGAACGCCGATCCGGCGGCTTACGCTGCCCGTCACCGCAGGCTTTACCGCCGGGATAGTCCCCACAAAGGGGAGACCCGGAAAAGCCGCCCTGAGAACCCCCAGGGCCGACACCGAGGCGGTATTGCAGACCAGAGCGGCAAGTTTGGGACGGAACACTTCCAGGAGGGAAGCCGTAAGGGAGGTGAGGGCGGCGGCTAGTTCGTCCCTGTCCCTGGGTCCGTAGGGAAAATTCGCCCGGTCCGCCGTGTAAACAAGAGGCTCCCCAGGATTACGGCGGTGAAAAAAGCGGCAGTACGGAAGCCCTCCCATACCGGAATCCAGAAATAGAACAGGCCGCTGGTCCATACTTATTTGAACAAACCGTCAAAAGCCGACCGGGCAGAGGCCGCCGCGTTCCGGGCATCCTGTTCCCCGGCAGTGGCGGAACGGAATCTGGGGTCCAGGGAAAACCAGTCGCAGAAATTCCCCCGTTCCTTGTCCGCCACTGGTTCGGCATGGGATTCCCCGCAGTCCCCCCGGAAGCCGGGAAGATAGAAGCGGCAATTCCGGCATGAACGCAGATCCTTGCCGCACCGGGCGCAACGGAAAGAACGCCCCAGAGGTTCGCTTTCATCAACAGGAGAACCGCAAAACCAACACATATATCCATCATACCCCGTCAGAGGGAATTTGCAAAGAGCGGCCTCGCTTTTTTTGGATAAACCCATAAAATTGGCGTCCCGGTGCAGTTAAACCCGTAGATTCTTCTTTAATATCCGGGCGCATCAGACCCTCCGGTCCGGCGCCCCTCCTATCCCTTGTGCGTTTGCTTTCCCTTGGGGTCAGACCCCTTTCCTGGGTAATGCCGTGTTTTTGTTGCCTACCGGTCTTTTTTTCAAAAAACATTGTTTTTTATTAGGCGAAGCCTATACGGTTTAATACCCCGCAGCTTGCTACGGCTGTAAACAGACTGAATTTGAATGAAAATTTAACAGCATCCTGGCATTGTGAGTAATCTGCATATTTTGGTAGTATTAAATAAGTAACACCAGTCAAACAACGAAAAGTCTTGTCGATACCGCAGGGCTTGCCCTAAACTTGACCCATAAAATCGAATAACTCGCAGTAGTCTAAAAGTGTATAAAGTTTTTGAAGTCCGGTCCAAATGGTTTTGACTCTTGGCGGCCCATCGCTGGGAGCCCGTTTTGGCCCCCCTGCCAGCCCACATACTCTACCGCCTGTTTAATCGTATACGGCCGCTCAGGAACTTTTTTCGTTCTGTTCGCCGCTCAATACAGTGTTTTCCATTCCTCTTCCTCAAACAATATCGTACTGGGTAACTCTGGTTGTACCCGCGCTATATAGATCAGGTTCATGATGAATACCGCTATGACAGAATACATCAGTATCAACCCTTTCATTCTTCCTATCTCCCGCTCTTGCAGCTTCTCTATCTTGCATCCGCTTTTCAATACATAATGAAAACGCTCTATCTTCCATCGCTGAATATAATATCCTACCATTTCGCAGGCTGCTTCCAGGCTTTCTACCTCCCCATTGGTCATCAGAAACCACTCTATCCCTTCAATGCCCTTCGGTGGACACTCCTCTTTCACGTAAATCACCTTCACGGTTACTGACGGCAACAGCCCTTTGTTTTTGTCCTTTATCGCCAGCCTTTTTATCTCATAGGGCGCGGATCTTACCTGTAAGATAATGTCCCGTTCTTTCAAATTTCGTCTCGAATCACGGGGAATATGTGCCGTTACCCGGCCTTTGCAGTACGTTTTCCCTATGAGAAAATGCTGTCCGCTTTATCGAATAGTTCATAATTGTCCCCCTCCCGGTCGCAGATATGCAGTACGTTTATATCTGCCGGTAGGCCGAATTTTTTTTGAAGTGCGAAAACGGTAGGGCATAGAAACGGCATCGTAAACACGGTAGAATAAAGTTGCAAAACCAAACTATCGGAGGTCCACGATGCCGTATACACACTATAACACAGACGAAAGGAACGCGCTACAGGCAATGGAGGGCATGGCCTTGCCCAAATG
>JAITBO010000257.1 GCA_031283505.1 Treponema sp.
GTTTTACCGATGAGGATATAACCCAATTTGTTACCTCGGTTCGGGTTCCCTTACCACAGGAGGCGGCACCTTGCGAACGGAAGTAATCCCCAATGCCGAAACATTGTTTGAGCAAATCCATGTGGACATCAACAGGGAGCTTAAAACGATTCCGTCCCACGGTAAAATTTGCTTTGAGCTGACCTTTCGGGACTGCCATCTGCAACGACTTCTCACTACGCGGGAAGTGAGCCGCCTGTATGAAGGGGGTGATAAATGACGATGAGAGAAGCTATCAGATTGCGCTACGAAGACTGTGAAGGGCAGAATTGCGATTTTTCCAAGTGCGAACTTTTTAACCTAGGGAAGCGGGGCAGCCACGGTAACCGGAGCGAAGCAATCCGTAAATATTGTCGGTGGTGTATGAACGGTCGCCGTATCAATGAGTGTACCGCCATCTCGTGTTCAATCTACCAGTTTAGAAAATACACCACCGGGGATCTGTATGTTGAGTTTTTGCCATTCATTCCGGGCAGGAGGGTTCCATGAGGTTTAAAAACGACACGGAACGGCGTCTGTTCAAGACCCGAAAAGAGCGGAGGCTTCTGGCTGAATTCCTTCACGATGAAACAACGATGGCACAGGTGGTTTTGGATTTGTTTAAATCAAAACATATAGAACCACCGGATGACGTATACCGGGGATTAGCCTATTTCATCAATGGGGAATGGGAGAAAAAGGCAGGTAGCCTGTGCATCCTGTACGAAACAAAAAAGCGGGTTCAGGCGGAGATGCCGCCGGTGGTAAAGGAAACCGCCTTTGACCAGGTGTGTTATTTTTTCAAGGTGTATTGCGCTGTATTAGCGAAGGAAGGGTTTTAATGGGATACGATTTAAATTATGAGCGGCAAACAGCCGCGGATTTCCGTGAAAAAAGGAATATTCAGGAAAAAGACAATGATCTGTTCCGGGTTCATATGCTTAAGCAGGGACTGTTTCAATTTACCGACACCACCAACGCGGAACGACTTATGAAAAAGTACGGTACGGATATCCGGTATGTGCCGGAATGGAAAAAATGGCTGGTCTGGAATGGTTCCTACTGGAAAGTAGACAAGGGTGCATTGATCCATGCAAAAGGCTTGGAGATGATCCGCTCAATTTATGATGAAATACTTTCCACGGTAGATTATCACGAAAAGGACGCCATTGAAAAAGCGGCCATACAAAGCGAATCCATGCGGCGGCGTGAGGCATTTGTAAAGGCGGCAAGCCTGATTACAGACCTGAATATCGAGGTGGATGATTTGGACCGGGACCCGTTCTTACTCAATGTCAAGAATGGGACAATAAACGTGGTTACCGGGGAATTTCGGGAACACCGGCGGGAAGATTTCATTACCAAAATGTCAAACTTCACCTATGACCCTGCGGCCTCGTGCCCCCTGTGGGAAAAGTTTGTCCGCGAAATTATGGATTACAACGCCGATCTGGTAACGTTCCTCCAGACTGCCCTTGGCTGGGGCATCACGGGGGACACCAGCGAACAGGTCATGTTTATCCTGATTGGCAACGGGGCAAACGGCAAGAGCACCTGTATAAACGTCATCATGCATTCCCTAGGGGATTATGCGACTTCCACACCGACAGAAACCTTTATGCGGAGGCAAAGTGACGGGATAAGCAATGATATTGCCCGGCTGCGGGGTATGCATTTTGTTACCACCACCGAAGCTGAGCAGGGGAGGAAGTTATCAGAATCCCTGATTAAGCAGATTACCGGCAACGACCGTATGACCGCCCGTTTTCTGTATGGGGAATTTTTTACTTTTCTACCCACATTCAAGATTTTTATGGCAACGAACCATAAACCGACGATTAGCGGGACGGATCACGGGATATGGCGGCGGATCAGGATTATCCCCTTTACCACAACGATTGCTGAGGAGAACCGGGATTTGCACCTGTCGGAAAAACTGCTGGGGGAATCTTCGGGGATTCTGAATTGGCTTATTGCAGGGGCTAAACGCTGGAAAACCGAACGGTTGACGCTGCCCCCGGAAGTGATTGACGCCACTGATGAATACCGGAATGAGATGGACATTATCGGAAACTTTATCAAAGACCGGTGTGACCAGAAGCCGGGAGTACAGATACGGGCGCGGGAGTTGTTCAAGTGTTATCAGGAATGGTGCGAAGATAATAACGAACACGCCTGTAGCGAACGGTTTTTCGGATTACGTCTTAAGGAGCTTGGCCTTAAGCAGAAGCGGCTGAGTGAGGGGCGGTATTGGCTGGATATTATGATTAAAACATCGTAGGCAATGATTGGGGCTGCGGTTTCCCCGCGCCCCTTTCCTTTTGGCTGGTGAACACGGCAGGGTATTATTTTTTCCGCTTGTCTGTGATTGTCCCTGTTGATATGCGTTGGTCTTGTATGGTCATGTTTCTTTCCCCTTTTTTCAGCTCAACATAAAAATTAACGGAGACTGTCAAAAACTGGCAAGATAAAGGGATGCGCACTCCCCCCTGTTTGAAAATCTTGATTGGGAGCAAGATGTTTGTAAATATATCATTTTACCAATTCTTCCTATGTTTATATTAGTGTATTTTATTTCTTTTTATGAAGTATAAAAGATAAAAATAGTAAAAGGATATAGTAATGAAAAGCTCTATAGGGACTTTTCGGATTTTTGCTTTTTAATACACGAACTGACACTAAAAATGATGGAGAGATTCGTGCGACCTCCGAAGGGGGCCGGGTTTGGGGGTATCGGCCCGCTCTCCCTACAAGGGTGGGCGGGTGTTGCGGAGGAAACGGCGAAGCCTCTTGAGGGGGATCAGGCCGCCCCCAGCGGGGGCGGTTTACGGAATAAAGGCCGCCTCCCTGCCGGGGGTGGCGGTTATTGTCGATAAAAGTAATGGCTTGCGAAGCTGGGGAGAGGGCCTTTATCAGCGGAGGAGTTTTCACCTCACGTCAGCCGTGGGGCAAACAACGCCGGGCTTCATGGAAAGACGAAAATCCGGGCGGGCATACTACGACCCACTGTGGCGGTGTGGCGGCGAGGGAGGCAGGAAGCCGACCTACAGGGAAAAAAACGCAAACATGGACGTTTGCGTTTTTTTCTACCTTTCGGCCCCCGGCCACGGGTCGGGGGCTGTCCCTCCCCCCTTTGAGCCGTTGAAGGACGGGTTTGCGACCGGAGCGTAACGGAGTGAAGCGGAGAGAACAAACCCCTCCTCTTTGCTTTTGAGAGGGGGAAGCCCGGCGGCGCGGGGGTGGGACGATACCGGCCGCCGCCACACCGCCACCGGAGTACGAGGGGCGTGATGGGAAGAAGCGGCCCTGGGCGGGCGTAGTACGATAAGTTTCCCACGGTCTTTATGCAGCCAATGTGCGGCGGTATGAGGACAATGGCCCCGGTTGACGAAGGGACCATGCGGAAAAGCCGGGAGGCCGGTGGTCCCGGAGAAGCGTAGCACCGGAGGGTCCACCGGCCAGGATACGGCTTGGCGGTCCGGAATTGCCCCATGCGGTTTAGTCCCCATAAGGGCTGGAGGGTATGGGGCAATGGAGGGCCGCCGTTTGGGTGCCCCGGCTTTGGAGGGCGGCGGATAAATGCCTTATAGCGGGGGTTATGGCCTCCGAGGGCAATTTTCGGATTTTGCTTCACTTGCCGATTCATGCGCCGCTTGCCCCGCAGGGGTGGGCGGCGGGTGTTGACGGGGATTTGGGATGGTGGGGGCGGTATGGGGGTTCAAGGGGGAAGGCGGGGGCCGCCTTGAACGATTGCGTTATGATTGGCAAACAGAAGGCTTTTGGTTTAGATGATGTTGCCCCTGCCTTTATCCCTTTGGTAAATCGGGTAAGCGCCTTGGGCCGTGGAGGGAGCGGAGTTTACGGAGCGAACAGAACGGCCTATGGCGCTTTGTCTTTTGGATATTGTCGGTGGACAGGAGTCGTCGGGTTACGGAACGAGGGCAGTAGTATAAGAGATAACGACTCCAGTATGCCGAGGAGCGGAGGGGGTTTGTAGCGGTCATTATGGGGGAAAACTTCGGATATTTTAGAGAAAAATGATTTTCCAAGAAAATGCTACTACATATGGCGTATATAAAAAATGATAGCACTATATATAGTGCAACAAGACAAAATCTCATAGATTTATGACTTTCAAGCGTCCGTCTTGTAGCGAATCCTGATAGTGGGGTATAATATTGAACCATGTCTTGTATAGCCAAGGTGTGAAAACTCGTAGGCAATAGGATTTTATGGATGATTTTACAGGATATAAAGCAGGGAGACAGGCTCAAAGGCCTTATCCCCAACGAAACTGTCCAAATTGTCTCTATTCAGCCCTTTGGCGAAGATGCTATCGAGCTTATTTACCGTAAAAATGATGGTTCTCTGGGGCAACAGGTACTCTATGCCAATGATTTAAGTACGGTTTCACCCGATACGGGGGAACTTTTATGGCAGTTTGACGCTGACGCCGCCCAGGTACGGCTGGTTTCAGAGGCGTACCGTATCAAGCTGGCGCATCTTTTTGACCCTCATCTGGCTGTTCATACTTCCCTTATCCAGCCTTTGCCCCACCAGATTACCGC
>JAITBO010000267.1 GCA_031283505.1 Treponema sp.
GGCACGGAGTTACACAGAGAAAACAGGAGAAAACCGGATTTATAGCCAAAACTCCGTGAAACTCTGTGTACTCTGCGGTTATAATTCGTAAAAACCGGTAACTTTTCGAAGATTGAGAGTAAACGCCGATGCCCTGCTCATTGACAAACCCCCATGGATTTCTCCATTATTATATACAAATGAAAACAATAGGTAATCCTTCGGGGAGAAAATTTTCCCCTTCAATTCTTTGGATAATACCAACGCTTATCCTTTGCGGCATATTTATTATAGCTTCGGTTCCCCAGGCGGAAGCCCAAGGTAAAGAACAGAATTCGCGGCGTTATATGAACTTCCTACAGGATGTGTTTGATTTTATTCAAAATCATTATGTTGAAGAGGTAGACCCCCAGGTCGTTTACGAAGGCGCTTTGAAAGGTATGTTTGGGGCCCTGGGTGACCCCTATTCAGTGTTTCTCCAGGAGTCGGAGATGGCTGATTTGAGCGAAAACGTCATCCAGGGGACCTATGGAGGGGTGGGTCTCTACATTTCCAAACCTGTGGGTGACAGACCGGACGGTAAACCGCCGTATGTGGAAGTGGCTTCGCCTATAGAGGATACTCCCGGATGGCGGGCGGGCCTTAAACCGGGGGATCTCATCAAGGAAATCAACGGGGAGCCTACCGACGCGCTGACCATGGACGAAGTGCTGGCCCGTCTCAAGGGACCTCCGGGGGTGGAAATCAAGCTCCTGGTCCGTCGGGGAAAAAACCTGGAATTTCCCGTCTCCCTGGTTCGGGAGGTTATTGAAGTTCCCACGGTAAAACAGGCCATAATTGGAGATACTGCGTATCTGAAGCTCATCACCTTCAACGCTTTGACTGTGGACAGGACCCGGGATGCTTTACAGAATTTCCAGGCCCAGGGTTACAAGAGCCTTATCCTTGATTTACGGAATAACTACGGTGGGCTCCTCCAGTCCGCTGTGGGGATAGGGGACTTCTTTTTGGACGGCGGGGTGGTCGTCTCGATCAAGTCCCGTATCCCCTCGGAGAACAAAATTTTCAACGCCCGGCAGTCCACATTGGTTCCGGCGAATATTCCCATAGTGGTCCTCATCAACCGGGGTTCCGCTTCGGCGTCGGAGATTGTGGCCGGGGCCTTGAAGGACAGGGGCCGGGCCTACCTTGTGGGAGAAAAGTCCTTTGGCAAGGGATCGGTCCAGCAGGTATATCCCCTGGACAAGGCGGGTTTCAAGATCACTACTGCCCGGTACTATACCCCCAGCGACGTGAATATCGACAAAATCGGAATACCCCCGGATCAGGAAGTGCTTTTCCCCGAATTCACCGATGAGGATTCGGAGCATCTTTCCGCCCTGATAACGGCGAACAAGATCCCCGCTTTTGTGGAGGAAAACCCCGAAGCCTCCGTCGCTGAGGTGGACCGCTTTGTCCGGGAACTCTACAAAGAATACCCTATTGAAATAAACCTGCTCCGCCGTCTGGTCAGGGACGAACAAAACCGTACCGTGATTGTCCCGGTTTACGACCTGGAATACGACGTGCAGCTCCAGGAAGCGGTAAAAATCCTCCGGGACGGGACCTATAATGCCCTCATGCGGACTACCAAGACTCTCAAGGTCTTGCAGGAAGAGGCGGAAGAACCGGAAGATAGCGCGTTGGCGTCCTGATCCGCGTCCGTTTTATTATGAAGCAGTTCATCTTGTCCGCTACGCCCGATGGGGGCGGATTTGTGCGTATAACCGGCAAGGATTTTCACTATCTGTCCCATGTCAGGCGTATCCGGCTTGGCGTTGTTTTTGACGCTCTCCTTCCAAACGGGGAGCCCGCCCGGATCAAAGTCCTTTCCCTAACGGATGGTTGCCTTACCGGAGAACGCCTTTCCCCGGACGGCGCGGCAGAGGGGGCGGCGTCCGAAAAGCCTGGGACATCCTCGTTGCCGCCTCTGGTGTTGTTCCAGGCTTTGCCCAAAGGCGCCAGGATGGACCTTATTATACGCCAGGCTGCCGAAGGGGGGATTACGGAGATTGTCCCCTTCCTATCCGCCTATTCCGTGCCCCGGACGGATGATTCCGGTGGCCGCCTTGAACGGTGGCGGCGCATCATCCGGGAAGCGCGCCAGCAGAGCGGTTCGGGGATAAACACCGGGGTACGAGAACCTGCGGTCTTTGAAGCCGCCCTTGAGTATTGGGAGGAACTCCGGGAAAAGCATGAACGGCCCGCAGGTCTTCTCATTCATCAGGACCCCCTTGAACAGGGTTCTTTCCATGGGTATCTTGATAAACACCCTGATCTAGTGGTTCTTGCGGTGGGCCCTGAGGGAGGTTTTTCCCCGGAAGAGGTCTCCCGGTGTATGACTGCGGGGTTTAAGCCCCTTACCATGGGGGATGCCGTTTTACGAACCGAAACCGCCGCCTTGTATGCCCAGGCGGCCATACGTATCATTCTTTTGGAGAGCGCTTCGTGGATGCCGAAAGTAAGCCTTTAGTGGAACGAATCAGCTTGCTCAAGGTGCCCCTGGATATTGTGCCCCAGGAGCATCTGCCGGATATTATCTTACAATTATTGAACTTCGAAAAAGGCGGAAACATCGTCCTCCTTTCCCTATGGGACTTCCTCAAAGTCAGGCGAAACGGGGAATACCGGACCTTTGTCGCCGGAGCTTCCCTGGTCATCCCCATTTCCAAAAGCCTTGTCGGAGGCGCCAGGTTCCTAACCGGAAAGGCGCCTGTCCGCTATATGCCCTTCGACTTCGTGGTCAGCGTCCTGACCATCCTGGAAAAGCGGGAATTTTCCGCCTACCTTTTGGGCGGAAAGCAGAAAATCCTCAAAAAAACTGAAAAAAACATACGCCAGACCTTTCCCCATCTGCGGATAGTAGGCCGTTACCCCGGCGGTTTCAAACGCCAGGAAGAAGCGACCCTCTTCCAGGCCATACGCAAGGCGGCCCCCTCCCTCCTCCTGGTAGGCAAGGGGGTAAAAGGAGGAGAACGGTGGATAGCCCGGAACAGCGGCCAGCTCAACCAGGGGTTCCGCCTCTGGTGTAGCGATCTCTACGATGTCTTCGCCGAACGGAAAAAACGTCCTTCCCGGGGAGTCTTTGAAAACGGCCTGGAATGGATAGGCTTCTGCTTCCGCAATCCCCTCCTGATTTTCAGGTTTTTCCCATATCTTCGCTACAAGTTCCTGCTGCTGATTTATAAGCTCTTCAAAAAGGGCGAATAGGCCCTTTGCTTCCACAACCAATGTCGGCAAGCTAAGAAGGGGGAGCATACAGGTTCCGAAAGCTAAGGGTAGGGCTCCCCTGTGCGGCCCTTTTCGACATTGCTCCCCCTCGCTCCGTAGTCCTCACTATGGGTTATATGGACACGCCGGTGCACGTCCATATAACCCTTTTGAATTTTTATACAAGAATTCGGGGTTTTAACACACTTTGCCCCGTAATACCCCGGTAACAGCCGCCGGCTATGGCTAATTCCTTCATTACGGTACAATATGAGTTCGATGAGGAAAGGAGTATATCCAAAAGGTGATGTTGTTCCGCGCCTACCGGATAGAGGGAACAAGCCCGAAACAAGTGTGTCCGCCGATGATGGCTCCGGTACGTTTTCAAAAAAAATTCATTTTTTTTGAAAATTGTCTTGTTTTTTCTTTTTTTGTGGTATATGATAAATCGTTGACTAAGAACCTTTGTTGAATGGTAGCTATAAAAACGGCTCGTACTATGGATAAGGAGAAGGCAATGCCCGGCTGGTTGAATGACTTTCTCCACCCTGAAGGATGGAGTATGAATCTGTCTGTGAATCAACAGTTTTGTTGCTTGTTTTTTTATAATACAACAATAAAACTACCCCCCCCCCCCCCCCCCCCCATTACGCACGCATAACAGAAATACTAACGCTTAATAAAAAAACGGGACATATAAAAACAGTTCCGAATATATCTCTCTGTCGTGTTTATTTATTCCCTTTTGTTGTCCTATTCAGTTTTAATTTTTCTCTCAGGGAGGCGCCTATGGTTGTTAGTCCGGAAATTTTTTAGGAATTTGTGGGTCCTCGAAGTCTTTTGTATAAACATACGATGTTGGAGGAGGTCGCAAATTTTCGGGTTTACCGGTTTTGAACGGGACTCTATAGTAGAGTTGTTTAGAAACTTCAGTTTCTAAACAACTTCCGCTAAAAAACGCGGTTTTGCAAGGCTTTAGCCTGAAAAACCGCAAGAGTTGTGAGACAACCAACCGGGTTATCGAACAAGTCTAGTATTATTTTTGTGGAGGGATTTTGATGGGAAAAAGAATATCGTATTTATTGTTTGTATTTGCGGCGCTATGTCTTGTTTTTGCCAGCTGTCCCGCTGATCCCGGTCCCGAAAACGGAACGGAAGATCCTAATACCGCGACCGGTACAAGTTATGGCTATGAAAACAAACTTATCTCCGTAACCATTACCCAAAAGGATGGGGTAATTACCAGTGTAAAAATCACTGGCGAGCAAACTCCAGGTATCGGCGCACTGGTTATTAGAGATGCACCCGCAATGATTAAGGAAAAAAACTCAGTTGATGCGGGGGTTGACGCAGTTACAAGCAGTACCGCCATTGTTACTAAAACCGCAATAAAGGAAGCCGGTAATAAAGCGATTGCGGAAATTTACGCCAAGGGCGGCGGTTGACATTTTTGTTGAATTACCATGCGGATACGATACCGCCGGTTTATCAGCACACCTAACCTATCAGGTTAATATATATAAGGTGTAAATCAAATATTAAGGAGTACAGTGAAATGAAAAAAACATGGAAATGGACAATATCAGCTATTGTGTTGGTATTGGCTTTGTTGTCCGCCGGATGTGATACCGGTGTCTCTAATGGGCCGGATACCCCACCCCCGGGTGTTCAACCTGAAATAATTGATGGTTACGATATAGTCGTTGTAGGGGTTGGAAGTTCCGGCCACGCAGCCATGATGGCGGCCGTCGATTCCGAGGCAAAGGTTATCGCTATTGAACAGAATGGTTTTGCATTTCCCATGATGTCCGCCGGTATCGGCGCGGTGGAATCGGCCCAGCAGAAGGCGGCAAAGGATGCGAATAACTCCCTGTTCAGGTGGTTTACCAAGGATGATCTTTTCAACACTTTATTTGAGTATTCTCACTATACGGCCAACGGTCCTCTCCTTCGCCGGGTTGTGGACGAGTCGGGGATGAACCTTGACTGGCTGGCGGCCCGGGGGCTTACCACCACCCTTCAACTGGGTTCCGACCAAGGTATGCACATTAGCGATCAATATCTCCAGACTTATCATATGCATAATTTCGGGTGGATGACTCTCCAGGCATATTTTACCGGTAGGGGCGGGACCCTCAGGCTTAATACCCGGGCCATTGATCTTGTCATGGACGGCAAGAAAGTGGTGGGGGTCTTGGCGGAAGATATCACCGACCCGGAACAGCACAAGCCCCTTCAGATCAACGCCAAAAAAGTGATCCTCTGTACCGGCGGCTACGGCCCCGCAACGGAGAAGTTCAAAGAACTCCTTGAGCTTGAGAATCTGGATTTCTATGCCTTTGGTGGAGAGGGCAACACGGGATCAGGTATTGAGATGGCAGTGAATACCGCCGGCGCCAAACTCTGGGGCGATCACAGCTTCATGCTTCACAACAACGTTGCCCGGAAGGCAGACGGAAGCTCCGGCAATGAGTTGGCCGGCAGCCCTCTTTTCTTCCTCTACAACTGGGAGGCGATCCCCTGCGTAAATACCGAAGGCTACCGGTTCATGAATGAAAAGCTGGTATCCAATTCGGCTCTCTGGGCGAATGCCTCGTACTCCCAGGGGGGTACCTATCTAATCGTGTTTGACCAGGGGACCCTGGAATACCTGGAGCAGAACGGCATTGATCAGAATATGTGGTATATCGGAGCGGTCAGCGATCCCACCAATACGGCGGGGAATCCTACAGAACTTACCGCACCGACCCAGGAGGCAGTTAATCAGGCCATGGCCTTTGGTCTTATGGCAGGCGTTTTTGGGGTTAACTCCGGGTACCCTGTTCCTAAGAACCGGTTCGACGGCAGCGCCACACCGGCGGCGGACGGTAATACCCTCCAGTCGATCACCGATGCAGCGGAAGAATTCGCCTCAAAGGACTGGATCTACAAGGGCGATACTATCCCGGCATTGGCTCTCGATGCGGGAATGAGCAACCCCGCGGTTCTGGCCCAGACAATCGAAAAATACAACACGGCAGTTGATGCCAGAGTAGACACCGAGTTCGGAAAACAGGCGGAATACCTTACCCGGAAGATCGAAACGGGACCCTTTTATGCCATGCGGCTTTCCCTTTCCAGTCTGGGGGGCAGCAGCGGCGGTATCATGGTGGATAAGAACCTCCAGGTATTGGACAACAGCTACCACACGATTCCCGGCTTGTACGCTGCGGGCCTCAATGCCGGCGGTTTCTATGGACCTGTTTCAACCTACTACGACTACGAGGGCAGTGCAATGATGTTCGCCACTAACTCCGGCCGTATTGCGGGTACCGAGGCGGGACTATTTTTGCAACAGTAAGTGAATCTGGTTTTACCGTTTGGCTTGAAACGGGCCGTCCGTGAACCGGTATAACAACCGATTCACGGACGGTGCTTCTTGAACTCAAAATATTCCCCGGATTCAACCGGCAAGTGCAACCCCGCCGTATTTGGCAAAAACCTCTGCGATGGTTTTAAATCCTAAACACTTCATCGGTATCGCATTAATCTTGTTTACAACCAGATCTATGTTCTTTCTGTCCAGTCAACCGCCAATCGTGTCTCTTGGGAAAATATCTTCTCAATATTTCTTTCCGGTTTTCTATGCCCCCTTTTTCTCAACTGTGGTAGGCTTTACAAAAATATGATGTTACGCCAAGCTCAGTGTTCGTAGGTTCATGCAGGGCGTTTTCCAGCCCGTTGTCATAGGTGAAAGTTTTTCGCAATCCTCCGGGAATGCCTGAAAGTGCCAGAGTTACCGCCTCGTGCATAGCCGACGCCGTTTTATCTTTCTTGCGGATGACCAGAAAAAAACGAGTTTTCCGATCAACCAGTACCGCCGCGCACGCCTTGCTTTGGTGGGAAACAACGGTGTCAACTTCCCAATGGCCGGCCCGCGTCCTCAGATCGACACGGGCTGGGCGCTCCGGTTATGTCGACGCGGTTAGGTATCTTGGAAACCCTGGATTTCCTGGCGGAAGACCGTTTGTGCCGGTTTTTATGGCCTCTGGCCAGGTAGGGAAATCAAGGGAGAGCCTGCCGGCGAAGATCTCCGGGGTCCAGCCGTCATGGATCAGGTGGCATTCCGCATAGGCTTTGACCAGGGGGTTGGACAGACGTTCCCTCGCGTGGCTGCGGCGGGACCGGTCTTCGGCCCGTCTTTGGGCTCTGTTTCCCCGGTAATACTATAGTCGCTCCATAAGGGACTACAGGGCTAAGTGTTGCACTTCCGGGTTGAACGCGGGACACAAAACGATATAAGAATAAGAGCTTTCTCTTATCTATATGCTTTGCGGTAATTGATATATCGGTACACTTAGTCTAATCAATCTGCCAGGGTCATGGAAAATTCAAATTAGCCTTGCAAATCTTTTTTCTTTATTGTATGTTTATGCATATATAGAGAATAATTATTCGGGGTATCAGTTGAAAGAACGTCTGGCCCGGTTAAAAGCGGTCCATAAACTTATAAAAACGTATCGGATTGAGTCGCAGGAAACCCTTCTGGGCCACCTCCAAAAAGAAGGTTTTGTCGTAACCCAGGCTACTCTGTCCCGGGACCTGAAGCTCCTCAAAGTAGGGAAGATTTTCGATGGTCACAACGGGTATGTATATTCCCTGCCAGGAGAGGATGAACGTCAGGAAACCGAGCGTACTTACATCCATGACTTTCTGCGGGGTTACGTTTCCATTGACTGGTCCGGAAACATGGTGGTGATCAAGACCTATTCCGGTCATTCCGATTCTGTGGCTTTGGCGGTGGACAACCTGGGCTTGGACGACGTGCTGGGAACGCTTGCTGGCCGGGATAACACGGTTTTCGTCTGCCTTAGGGAAGGGATCACTGGGGAAGATTTTATGAATCGGATGAAAGAAAGTATTCCGGAACTCGAAGATTAGTGGTATCTTAAACACAAGGGAGCTGTCTCTAGTTTGGGGCAGCCCATTGAGGCTTTCCCAAAATTGAAGTTTTGGGAAAGCAATCTTGAAATTTGCAGTTTTGTCGAACCTTCGGTTTGCAGACTGAAAAACTGCAAGAGTCTGTCCCAAAACCGTGCGCATTAGCGCACAGTCAATTAGTTTTGGGACAGACTCCATTTTCTCAAAAAACGTAACGGCAGGGGAGAACTGGAGATGCAATTTATTGATTTTGATAAAACGGCGGCGTATAAAAAGCTTTCGGGATTGGTTCGGGCGGCGGAAGGACTCGATTTTGCTTCTTTTTTGACCGCCGATAGGGTTAAAAACAGCGTGGTTCCCATGGCGGGGGGCCTCTCGTATTCCTGGGCAGCCAAGCGGGTGGACGGGGCGGTTCTGGATGCCTTGGGCGCTCTGGCGGAAGAACAGGAACTCATCGCCAAGTACAAGGCCCTTCTGGATGGAGAAATCATCAACACCGGGGAAAAACGGCGGGTCATGCACCACCTCCTGCGGGGGCAGCTTGGCAGGCAGGTGATCCACGAGGGCCGGGACCTGGGCGCCTTTTATCAGGGGGAACTGGCCCGGTTCTCCGCCTTCGCCGAGGCGGTCCGCTCCGGAAAGATACGCCCCTCGGCAGGCAAAACTTTTTCCACAGTGGTGCAGATAGGCATAGGCGGTTCCGACCTGGGGCCTCGGGCCCTTTGCCTGGCTCTGGAGAACTGGGCTGCCAAAGAAGGGAAGCGCCGGCTCCGGGCAGCCTTCATCTCCAACGTGGACCCCGACGACGCCTCCCAAGTGACCGCTTCGGTCCCCCTGGACGAGACGATGTTTGTCCTGGTCTCCAAGAGCGGCGTCACCCAGGAAACTTTAGCGAATGAGCTTTTCGTCAAGGATAAACTAAAAAAAGCGGGCCTCGATCCCGGCAAACATATCGTAGCCGTCACGAGCGAGACGAGCCCTCTGGCGCATAATCCGGCCTATCTCGATTCTTTTTACATTGACGACTTCATAGGCGGTCGTTATTCCTCCACTTCCGCAGTAGGCGGCGTGGTTCTGTCCCTGGCTTTTGGCCCTGAAGTCTTCAAAGAGATTCTCGCGGGTGCCCACGAGGCGGATACTCTGGCCTTGAATTCGGACCTTTCCGCCAACGCCGCTCTCCTGGATGCCCTTATCGGCGTGTGGGAACGAAACTTCCTTGGGTATCCCTATACGGTCATCTTACCCTACAGTCAGGCCCTTTCCCGGTTCCCCGCCCATCTCCAGCAGCTTGACATGGAATCCAACGGCAAGCGAGTCAACCGGAACGGCAGCCCCCTTCCGTATTCCACCGGTCCGGTGGTCTTCGGCGAGCCGGGAACCAACGGTCAGCATTCCTTTTATCAGTTGCTCCACCAGGGCACCGATATTACGCCCCTTCAGTTCGTGGGATTCGCCGAAAGCCAGCGGCGGGATGATGTGGAGGTGGAGGGTTCGACAAGCCAGACCAAACTCAAGGCCAACCTTGCCGCCCAGATCGTGGCCTTCGCCAAGGGGTATGTCCCAGGGCAGGCCGCAGGCGGCGGGGCCGACAAGACAAAAGAATTCCCCGGCGGACGTCCCTCAAGTCTCATCTACGGCAAGCGGCTTACCCCTGCGGTCTTGGGGGCGTTCCTGGCCCACTTCGAGAACAAGGTCATGTTTCAGGGGTATGTGTGGAACCTCAACAGTTTTGATCAGGAAGGGGTCCAACTCGGCAAGATTCTGACCAGGAAGGTTCTGATCGCCAAATCCGGCGGCGGTTCCGGGGATCCGGCCTTGGACGCCTACAGCGCCATTCTGGAAGTGTAGGGGAGGGCCGTCCGGCATTGGGGCTGGAAAACCCTGCCTCATTCCCTGCATAACTCGCAGGCAAACCGTACCACCCGGGTAAAATTTTTCGGGGTAAGCCGGAAGATGCTGTCCGCCGGGCCGTTAAGGGTCCGCCAGGTTTCAGGGATAAGCCGCCTGAAAGGGGGGGCCGCTTCCCGGCTTATCAGGGCCTCCGCAAAGCCGCTTTTGTGTCTGAGGGCGGCAAGCCGGGTGGCTTCGGGGCCGGGGAGTACCGTGAGGGTTTGGGCGGCTATGCCGGCCCTGAGAAAACCCGCGTCGTCCGAAAAGGGGGTGGGGGCCAGAAGTACTTTTTCCATGACAAGATGCCGGGAGGCTTCCAGCGCGCGGTTCCGCAGCCATTGGACCTGTTGCCTGGTCTTGGCTATGCCTATGCCCTCCTCGTCCTTCATAAGGTGATCCGCAGTGGTGGAAATGACGAGGGTGTCCCCCGCGCCGCAGGCGTCAAAAATGTAGAAACGGTTTTTCCCCAGACCGGCATCCCGCAGGGATCTTGCCAGAGTGTAGGAACCCTGTTCCCGTATGCCTTCGCCGACGGAAAGCTCTTCCTTATCGGTAAAAATAATGAGCCAGTTTTCTTTTTCCCGGAGCTTCATGGCCGTTTCCGTCAGAATGAAGACCGCGGCGCTGTTGTCGTTGGCGCCGGGGCTCCCGGCAGTCCGGTCGTAATGGGCGACCAGGACCGGCATGGGTCCCGCCGTTTCGCGTCCCCCCGGAAACACAAAGACGTGATGGTTTCCCGCTATATCCACCGCTCTGTGGGGCAAGCGGACCTCCTTGAGGAGGGAGATGAGGATGCCCAGGCGGTCCGCTCCGGGGGCAATAAATTCCCGCAGGCGGCCGTAGGGCCCGTCTCTCGCCAGGAGTTTGTCGGGTTTTGCCCCTAAAGTCAAATATTTTTGCGATTTATCGCAAAAATGTTCCCTGTAAACTTCTAAAGGAGCCTCGCGATGCGTAAAATCACGCATCGCATTATACGGCTTACGCAAAGTCCCGCAGGTTCTTAGAGCCTCACCGCTTCAAAGGCAAGGTGAGGGGCCACCAGTTCGTTCTGGGCCTGGATGATGAGGAGTTCCCGGCTTTCGGCCATATAGGTGGCTTCCATGATGCCGAAAATGGACGCGGCGGTAAGCTCCAGGGTGCGTTTGACATCGTGAGTTTCCAGATACCGGGACAGGAAGATAGCGGTGGTGACATCTCCGGACCCGGCCATGCCCGCGCCAAAGGGGAGTTCCGGTGTACGGATGCGGTAGACCGAGGAGCCGTCAGAAGCCAGCATATCAATGTGCTTTTCCGGGGCGTCGTTTCCCCGGTAACTGGTGACCAGCGCCACCTTGGGACCCATGGCGTGAAGCGCGGCAATGGCTTTGCGGGCTTCCCCTAGGTCCGCAGTCTTGAACCCCGTAAGGGCCTCAAGCTCGAACTGGTTGGGGGTTACGATGTCCGCCAGGGGGACCACTTCATCCTTGAAAATCTCCGGTATGCCGAGCTTGACGTAAAACCCCCGGCCCACATCGCCCATGACCGGATCGCAGCAGTAGAGGGCCTCCGGCGCGGCCTTGCGCACCCGGCTTACCGCGTCCAACACCGCCCGGCCTATGGCGGCGTCCCCCATGTAGCCCGAAAGAACCGCCTCGCATTGGGAGAGGACCCCCCGGCCGGCGACGCCTTCCACCAGTTCTCCCGCAAGGGCCGTTTCCAGGACCCTGCCGCGCCAGGTCCCGTACCCTGTATGGTTGGAGAATTCCACCGTATTGATCGCCCAGACTTCCCGGCCCAGACGCTGAAGGGGAAAAACCGCCGCGCTGTTTCCGGCGTGTCCATATACGACATGAGACTGAATAGATAAGATTGCCATTACGTGTATACCTTCCTAAAACTCACTTTACATGATGAGGACGATTGAGTAAACGGTTCAAGAGGGACGCTAGAAAAGGCAGTATCCTCCCCTGTGTCTGACCGTATTTAACGCCGAAATCCCTGGCCGCATCAGACAGGGAATAAACCCCGTACTTTTTCTTCAGATAGTCCCAATGTTTCACGAGCCATACGTAGAGATCGCTTGCCGTCCGGCCAGGAAACTGAACCAGCAGCCATTCCTGTTTTATGATGGAGATTATCGGCGCATAAACCGTATTGTACCAGGAAACCAGCGCGTCTTCAAAGGCTATTTCCCCGGCGACATTTTGGTTCATAAAGTATTTATGCCCCAGGATGTGGTTGTAGATCACGTCGTATTGGCCGGGATTGCTGAAATCGAGGTCCTGGCAGCCGGTAATTTCGGCGAACCTGGTCTTTTCGTAGAACAGTTTCTTTTCGTACTGAATGACCGCGACGCGCAGATCATCGGCGGTCATGGAAGGGGTTATGGTTATTTCTGTGGAAAGGCTGGTGACCTCCGCATCGATGATTTCGACCCCCTGGGTCCTGGCTACGGAAACCCGGTGATTCCCGTCCCGGACAAAGTAGACCCCTCCTATCTCGTAGATCTGAATGGGCGGCAGGATGATGTCCTTGATCCGGGCTTCGTCCACCCGCGTCCACCGGGCTTTAAGATGATCCGCGTTGGGCAGGAAGAATTTGTTGAAGTCCCGGTAACGGCCTTCGCTCCCCACGATGAGGTTGATAGGCACCATCTGCATACCCCGGTAGGTTTCGTTCTTGGGTTTAAGGATTTCCTTAACATCATATAGTGAAAGAAGCTTGTTTCTGTCGGTGTTCAGAAAATGCTGAATTTGGGAAAGTATCGCTTTTCCCCTGGCCCGGTTAAAATCGTCCGAAGCCTGTATTTTTGTATGGTCAGTCATTAAATTTCTCCGGTATCAATAACATAGTGGCTGTAAGCGTTCAGCACCAGGGTGTCCCGGTATTTGGTAGCCCGGACAGCCGAAAGATCATAGAGGTGGATATGTCCGTGGATCAGGTATTTCGGTTTAAAAGTCTTCATGAACCACAGAAACGCCTTAAAACCCCGATGGCAGAGATCGCTTTTATCGTGAATTCCCAGGGGTGAGGCATGGGTCAGGAGTATATCCAGGAAACGCCCCCGGAAAATCCTGTTTATCAGCAGGACGGGAATGAGCTTGAGGATAGCCCAGTTCATCTGAAAATTGGTGTATTGGTTTTCCCCCCGGTTGTATTTCATGGAGCCCCCGAGCCCGGCAATGATAAGCCCCGCCTCCCGGTGTACCTTGAAGCCTACATGAACGGCTCCTGAACTGTGATGCGGCTGGATTACATCGTTCCAGGTATTAAAATCCGCCTCTGCGCCGTAATAACGGTATTCTTCCAGGTTATGATTGCCAAAAACAAACAGGAGCGGTTTGTTTAGGGATGACACGATGAATTCCAGATAATCCATGGGCAGATCCCCGGCGCTCAAAACAAGATCGACATCGGCAAAACGGTCTTTGATGGCGGAAGAATAAACCAGAGGATCTATTTGATCCGATATGCAGAGAATTTTCATTACGCTGTCTTGATATACTAGTTTAGTTTATGCGCTTCTGTCAAATCCTTCAGGAATTTTGCCAAAATATAACAAAACCTATGGGGTCCCGGGATTACCGGGACCGGCGCGTATTATCTTTTCACCGGGACCTCATGATAAGCTGTATCCGCTCCATAAAGTTATCATCATAACCATATCGCTATGTCCCAGGCTTGGCAACCATGCGCTCAAACGGGAAATCATGCGTTTGTTCAAACAAGACCTGTCTGCGGACCAGATTTCAGGCCGGCTTGG
>JAITBO010000279.1 GCA_031283505.1 Treponema sp.
TCTCCACCTCAAGCTTCTTCTTCACTTCATCATATTTCGTCTCTATTGGCCATCTCTTGAAATACAGCGCCTTGAACCCTCTAAACGGGCAGCTTTTCCCCGTAAGACTGGTGATAAGCGTTTCCGTCTCCCTTCCCCCCCAGCCTGAACTTCACTACCCTCACCGCTATCGGCCCACGGCCCCCTTTCTCCAGTACCACCCGGTGATCCCCAGCCCCTAACGTGTCTATCCCACAATCAAACTTTCCCCTCACCCGCATCACAAAGTCTATCCCGGCCTCCAACAACTGCTCGATAAGCTCCATTGAGGGGTAGCCTCGGTCAAAAAGTATCAATTCCTTCCCAAACGTCGCCATCCCGGCCAGTTTCTTGATATGTTCCCCCGCCGGCGTCCGCTAGTCAACCGCCGTCGGTTCTATCCGTGCATCCACCACCAGGTCATACTCTATGTCGTACCATATCGACCCCTGGGCACAGGGCGAACTGTTCCCCGCCCCAACAGTCCCAAAATACTCCCCCAGTTTCGGCTCGTTGGGGAGGTTTATTTTGCTCCCGTCTATCGCCACAAGCCGGTACCCGCGCCACCTCTTTATCACCCCCTGGTATGCCGCTTCCACCGTGATCTCAAACAGTTCCCGGAAGGCCCCCCGTCTCAGTTTCTTCCGCGCTTCGCTGAACGCCTGTCGGCTCATGTGTACGGCTTCCCCGGCTTTCGCAAAATACCGCTCCAGGGCGTTTTGAGAACTTTCTTTTATCACGCTCAGTAAGAAACAGACGAGTTTTTTGAAGGGCATCTTTCGTTCCCTGCTAAAATCCTTTGGGCTCTTACGCGCCCGGTTATAAAAACCCCAGCTCTCTATGAGTTTTATTATCGCCTCAAGAACTCTCCGCCGCGAATTACCGGTTTTTTTCCATTTTATCTTCCCCTCCGGACTTTTACCTTATCTCCTCCTCCATCCACTGTATAGCCTTAACTTGTTGACATTGCTTATTTTTCTATAAACAGCAAAGACAAACCGGGTATCATTCCGAAATTTCAACGCAAAAGTTCGTGTCTGTTCGAGTGGTCGAACCTTATGTTCGGCGTGGTTAAACTGAGAATTGCTGTTGTTAAAACTGACTCACCTTGACACTGCATATTTATTCATGTCATGATTCTGTCCATGGATATTGAGGACTTAAAAGTAACCGCCCAACTGGCCCACCTCAACCTTGACGAGGGGGAATTAGTTGCGGCTTTTCCCGCTTTTGAGCAGATGCTGGGTTTTTTCGCCGCGATGCAGGCGGCTGACGGAGACGCGGCGGCTTTTCCCGCTTCCGAATCCCGCCGGACCGATGCCGCCGGGGCGAACGCCCGGACGGTGCTTGCCGGTCATTTCCGGCCCGACATCCGTAATCCCAATAACGCCCATACCACCGCTTCCAACGGCTTGAATCAATCCGTAATCCCCAATCTGATTGACAATGCGGGTGAACGGGATGGCCGGTTTATCGTGGTCCCCAACGTTCTGTAAGGGGCCGGGACTTTCAAACCATTCTGTCATACCCCTTTTATTTGAGCCGCCGGGAATACGCGGTATTGGAGGAGTTGTTTATGTCACTGAAAAAACCGGAAGGTTTTTCTTCATATTTTGAAGACTGGGAAAAGAAAGTAGGCGCTTTTATCGAGTATAACCCGGAGTTGGGTGAAAAAGCGGCCTCCCTTCCCGGCGATTCTTCCGCCGGCCTCCAGACGGAAGCCAGGGATTCCACTAAGGTGGAATCCCTAAAGGACTTCCCCTGCGCCGTCAAGGACAATATCGCGGTCGCGGGGTTTTCCCTAAGCTGCGGTTCCCGCCTCCTTGAGACACTGCGTTCCCCCTACACGGCCACGGCGGTGCAAAAGCTTGAGACCGCCGGGGCGGTGGTTGTGGGGAAGACCAACCTGGACGAATTCGGCATGGGGTCTTCCACGGACAACTCGGGCCTCAAGCGGACCAACAACCCCTGGGATACAAGCCGGGTTGCCGGGGGTTCCTCCGGGGGTTCCGCCGCCGCAGTGGCTGCGGGGCTTGTGCCTTTTGCCTTGGGATCGGATACCGGCGGTTCGGTGCGCCAGCCCGCCGCTTTCTGCGGGGTGGTGGGTCTCAAGCCTACTTACGGGGCCGTCTCCCGGTACGGCCTTGTGGCTTACGCTTCAAGCCTCGAAACCATAGGTGTACTCTCGGACACCACAGCCCGGTGCCGGGCGGTCTTCGCCGCCATACGGGGAAGGGACCTCATGGACCAGACGAGCCGGGACGCCCCGGCCCTGTCGCCGCCTCTCTACGGAAAGGACGGCGGTCCTGTGCCTGGCCGGGACGCCCCCAGGGTGATAGGGGTCCTTTCCGCCGGGACCATAGCCAGGGCCATAGCCGCCGCCGCTGCCCAGGAGGCCGCTTCCTCCGGGAAGGGCGCTCCGGCGGAGGAGCGGGCCCTTGAGACTGCGGCCCAGGCCGCAGAACTGGAAGACGAGGTGCGCCGGGGTTTTAGCCTTGCCAGGGAACGCCTTGCCGCCTTGGGTCATACCCTGGTGGACGTGGAACTCCCCAGCCTCAAGTACGGGGTCCCCGCCTACTACACCATCGCCACCGCCGAGGCCAGCGCCAATCTGGCCCGCTTCGACGGCATACGCTACGGACAGCGGCCCGATTGGGCGGAAAACCCCGACGACCTCATCGACAAGAGCCGGGAGGCCGGGTTCGGCGGCGAGGTGAAGCTCAGGATACTCCTGGGGACCTTCGTCCTCCGCTCCGGATTCCAGGACAGGTACTATCTTCGTGCCCAGAGGATCCGTTCCGGGATACGGAGGAATTTTGAAATGTTCCTGGGGAAAACGGCGGACTTACCGGCGGGCTTACCGGCGGAAGATGCGTCCGGCCCCCAACCGCCCTGCGACGCCATCCTCATGCCGGTGTTCCCCACCAGGGCCTTTGGCCGGGGAGATGCGGGACTGCCTCCCTTCACCCAGAAGGCGGCGGACCTCTATACCTGTTGCGCGAATCTGGCGGGGCTTCCGGCCCTGGCCTTCCCCGTGGGGGTGGAGGGGGGGCTTCCGGTGGGGGTCCAGCTTCTGGGCCGGGCCTTTGCCGAGGGAACCCTCTTGGATATTGTCGAAACCTACGAAAAAGCCTACCCCTTTCCCCATCCTGAAGGGTACAAAGCGTTTTGGAGTTAGCCATGTACCAGTCGTTCATAGGGCTCGAAGTCCACATTCACCTTTTGACCAGGACCAAGGTCTTTTGTAACTGCGCCTCCGCCTTTGGGGACGAACCCAACACCCACGTATGCCCCGTCTGCATGGGCTACCCCGGAGTGCTGCCTTCCCTCAACATCGAGGCCATGCGTATGGGGTGTACCGTGGCCCGGTCCCTCAACTGCCGTATCCCGGAGCGGACCTGGTTCGAGCGGAAACAGTATTTCTACCCGGATATGCCCAAGAACTACCAGATTTCCCAGTTCGCGTCCCCTCTGGGGCAGAATGGGTACATGGACCTGGAAGGGAACGGCAAGACCACGCCCATAAAGAAGCGGGTGCGCATCAAAGAATGCCACCTGGAAGAAGATGCGGGAAAGATGATCCACACCGGTACGGTGTCCCTTTTGGACTATAACCGCGCCGGGGTGTCCCTCCTGGAGATCGTGACCGAACCCGACATGGAAACCGGGGAGGAGGCGGAACTCTTTATACGCCAGCTCCGCCGCGTGGTCCGTTACCTGGGGGTCTGCGACGGCAACATGGAGGAAGGGTCCCTGAGGGCGGATGCCAACGTGTCCATCAACTTTCCCGGCAAGGGCCTTGGGAAGAAGGTGGAGATCAAGAACCTCAACTCCTCTCGTTTTGTGCGCCTGGGCCTCAATTACGAGATCGCCCGGCAGGGGGTCCTTTTGGACACCGGCAAAGAAGTGGTTCAGGAAACCCGGCTCTGGAACGAGAACCGGGACCAGACGGAGCCCATGCGGACCAAGGAAAACGCCCAGGACTACCGCTACTTCCCGGAACCGGACCTTCCGGTTTTTGCCCCCGACACGGCTTTCCTTGCCTCGGTGGACGCCTCTTTGGTGGAACTCCCCCAGGAGCGGATCAGGCGTTTTGCGGCGGAATACGGTCTTTCTACAGAACACGCGGACCTTATCTGCGACGAAAAGGCCGAAGCCGATTACTTTGAGGAGGCCGTGGCCGAGGCGGTGAGGCAGGGCCTTGAAAAAAACGACGCCGCAAACCGCGTCAACAACCGGCTCGTCTCGGACATCAGGCACATTCTAAGCAGGGAGGGTCTTCCGGTGTCCGCCATTGCCGGCATTAGGATCACCCCCAGACGGCTTGCCTCCCTGGTTGTTCTGAATGCCCATGGCAAGGTTTCCGGGAAGAACGCCAAGCAGACCCTGGAAGCGGTCATGGCGGAAGACAAGGATCCGAAGGACATCATCAGGGACCGGGGCTGGGGCCTTCTTACCGATCCCCGGCAGATCGCCGAGGCGGTCCGGGCGGTGTACGAAGCCGAAAGGCCCATCTTTGAGGAAGCCGGGAAATCCGGCAATCCCAAACGCCGGCGTACCCTTGCCGCCTACCTTGTGGGCAAGGTCCTGGAGCGGACAGCCGGCCGCGCCGATCCCGGTGTTGCCGGGGAACAGGTCGAGCGCCTCATCGAAGCGCCGCGTTAAATAGAGTCTGTCCATAATGTAGACACAGGACAGACCACCTTGAAACCCGCATTTTCGCAGCTTTTAGGCGAGAAAATGCAAGGTCTGTCCGCAAAGTAACCGACTTTGTGGACAGACACTAAATAGACTCGTTCGATAACCAACCGGGCTGTCGAACAGGTCTAATGACCCCAAGGTCCGGTGGTCTGGGGCGGCTATAAACATCGTGAATTCCGGAGGAAGTATGCGCTATTTGGCGAAAGAAGTGATAAAGGCTGCCGGGGAAAACAACGGCGGCGTTGAACTTGAAGTTTCCGGCTGGGTTCACCGGATTCGGGAACTGGGAGGCGTTTCCTTTGTGATCCTCCGGGACCGGTCCGGCGTCCTTCAGATCGTCCTGTCCGAAGATTTAGCCGGCGCCGGGAAGCTGACCCCGGAATCGGTAATCCGGGTCAGAGGTGTTCCTGCGCTGAACGAAAAGGCCCCCGGCGGGGCGGAACTCCGGGCGGTTTCCCTGGAGGTCATCAGCCGGGCCGCGCCGGACCTCCCCTACCAGGTGAACGGGGACATCTCCAGGACGGGCCTTGAAACCATCCTGGACAACCGTATCCTTTCCCTCAGAAATCCCAGGATCAGGGCTATCTTCAAGGTTCAGGCTGTCATCATAGAAGCCTTCTCCGTGTACCTGCGGAGCCGGGACTTTACGGAGATCAAGACCAGCAAGATCGTGGGGAGCGGCACCGAGGGAGGCACCGAACTTTTTGAGGTGGACTACTTTGACCGGAAGGTGTACCTTGCCCAGTCCCCCCAGTTTTATAAGGAAGTCATGGTGGCTAGCGGCCTGGAACGGGTCTTCGAGGTCGCTCCGGCCTACCGTGCGGAGAAGCACGACACTCCCCGGCACCTCAACGAGTATGTGTCCCTGGATGTGGAAATGGGGTTCATTGAGTCGGAAAAAGACCTTATTGAACTTGAGAAGGGCCTTTTGGCCCATATTTTTGACCAGGTGGCGCAAAAAAACACCGAAGAACTGGCCCTTTGGAACGCTTCGGTTCCGGAGCCCGCTTCCCTTGCCAAAGCCCCTACAGTGCCCTACGAGGAAGCCCTCAAAATCGCTAACGATGAAGCGGCGGTGGCCAAAAAAGGCGGAAACTCTTCCGGCAGCCGTATCTTCGACATCAATCCCGAGGCGGAGCGGCTTATCTGCGCTTGGGCTGGCCGCGAATACGGGGTGGAACTGGTGTTTGTCAACGAATTCCCCCGGCGTTACCGGCCCTTCTACACCTATCCCCTGGATTCGGGTGCGGGCGGGGCATCTTCTCTGACCATGAGTTTCGACGCCCTGTTCCGGGGCCTGGAGATCACCACCGGCGGCCGCCGCCAGCATGACTACAACGTTTTCCTGGAGACCCTCCCCAAATTCGGCCTTAAACCCGGAGATTTTACGGGCTACCTGTCGCTCCTCAAGTACGGCTGCCCCCCCCACGGCGGGTTCGCGGTGGGCTGCGAACGGCTCACCCAAAAGATTCTGGGCCTGTCTAACGTCAAAGAGGCCAGCCTCTTTCCCAGGGACAGAAAGCGGGTTGAACCCTAGCTGGTTGCTTAATCTAAATGTACTTAAAAGAAAATCAGGCACCATCCAGTATATTGTGGTAGATGTCACGGAAAGTCCGATAAATCGTCCCCAAAAGGGTCAAAAAGAGTATTATTCGGGGAAAAAAGCGGCACATGATGAAGACGCAGGTAAAAATTGAACGGAACACTCAATGTATTGAAAAGCGGATGTAAGATAGAGAAGCTGCAAGAGCGGGAGATAGGAAGAATGAAAGCGTTGATACCGATGTATTCCGTCATAGCGGCATTCATCATGAACCTGACCTATATAGCGCGGATACGGCCAGAGTTACCCTGTACGATATTGTTTGAGGAAGAGGAGTGGAAAACACTGTATTGAGCGGCGAACAGAACGAAAAAAGTTC
>JAITBO010000171.1 GCA_031283505.1 Treponema sp.
CTTTATATACACTACATATAGTGTACAAATAAGAATCAGAATTGCAATATACGCTACATATAGCGGTATTGGATACTAGGTACGCTATATATAGACAGACCCCGTGAACGGTTACGAAAGAATTAACCCGCTAGTGGGTCAGACATCTCAGCTTGAACTAGGTTTGTAAATCGTTTAGATTGAAGGGCTTGTACTTAACCGGGATAATCCTTAACAAGAAGGGTTTTCGATATGTTCCGTTTTATTATGGTAGTTGTAAATTAAAGAAATAGGAGGTGGATTATGAAAATAGGAAAGAAACTTATTATTATGATTATTGCTGTTACTTTTTCGGGGATTGGCATTCTTTTGGGAACCATTGTAAATATTTCCCAAAAGCAGATTACCTCGTTGATTAACAGCGAAATGGAGAATTTGGCGCATAACGAAGCCAGCCAGATTTCGCTATGGCTGGAGACGTATTTTGGCGTCGCCAGGGCCTTGGCACATTCAATGGAAGGCTATGGGGAAATAGAGCCTGAGCAGCGTCGTTTCTTTTATAACCTATTGCTTAGACAACTGGCCGATAAAAACCCGGACATAGCCGCCGTTTGGGCTTGTTGGAAGCCGGATGCCTTGGACGGCCTGGACACCCGGTACGCCAATACTCCGGGGACGGATGGGACCGGCAGATTCATCTCCTATTGGGCGCGGACAAAGGAAGGCGTTAAGCTGTCGGCTGTAGAGGATTATGAGGTCACCGGCGCGGGGGATTTTTATCTTATTCCCCTGCGGACCGGGAACGAGACCGTTGTGGATCCCTACTTTTATAACATCAATGGAACCAATACCCTGATTACGAGTCTGGCGGTTCCAATAAAAAAGAACGGCCAAACCATCGGGGTCACCGGCGTTGATATTGCCCTGTCCAGGATTCAATCCGGCGTAGAAGGTATCAAGCCCTACGAAGGCAGTATCGCCATGGTTTTCAGTAACGGGGGACTTGTAGCAGGTCATTATGATCCTTTCCGGCTTGGCAAATCCATGAGCGCAAGCGAAACGGATTTGGCCGGCAGCCATTTAGCAGAATTTACAAACGCCGTAAAATCGGGATCCCAATATTCTTTTTCCAACGACATTAATATCAAGGGAATGAAAGGCCAATATGTGATCATCAGCGTCCCCTTCTCCATAGGGAAAACTACCACTCCCTGGGCTTTAGGGATAGGGGTTCCTCGGGAGGTTATTACCGCACCGGTACTCACAATGCTTCGTTTAAGTATCATTATAAGTGTGATAATAATCCTGGCCATAGCCGCCGCAGCCTTCCTGATTGCCCGTTCTATCAGTAATCCCCTCAAAAACATGATGAAAATCTTTACCAACGTTGGAGAAGGGGATTTGACCCGGCAGGTAAATATTCACCGGAAAGATGAAATCGGAGATATAGCCGGCGTCTTTGACGGGACTGTGGCAAATATTAAAAATCTCGTGATCATCATTAAAAATCAGTCCGTTGTGCTCTTTGATATAGGGAACGAACTTGCCAGCAACATGACCGAAACCGCCGCGGCGATCAACGAAATCACCGCCAACATCCAAAGTATCAAAGGCCGGGTGATTAATCAGTCCGCATCGGTAAGCGAAACCAACGCCACCATGGAACAGATAACGTTTAACATTGATAAACTCAACGACCATGTGGATCGCCAGAGCGCCAGCGTTGCCCAGTCCTCTTCGGCCATAGAAGAAATGCTTGCCAACATTCAGTCTGTTACTCAGACCCTGACCAAGAATGCCGTCAACGTTAAGGAATTGATAGAGTCTTCCGAGGTGGGGCGTACCGGTCTCCAGGAAGTGGCCACGGATATTCAGGAGATTGCCCGTGAATCCGAAGGGTTATTGGAGATCAACGCGGTAATGGAAAATATCGCCAGCCAGACCAATCTTTTATCCATGAACGCCGCCATAGAAGCGGCTCATGCTGGGGAAGCGGGGAAGGGATTCGCGGTAGTGGCCGATGAGATACGGAAACTGGCCGAGAATTCCGGGGAGCAGTCCAAGACTATTTCTACAGTTCTAAAGAAGATCAAAGACTCCATCGACAAGATAACCAAATCTACCGACAGTGTTCTTAATAAATTTGAAGCCATAGACAACGGGGTAAGGACTGTCTCGGATCAGTCGGAAAATATCCGTAACGCCATGGAAGAACAGAGTGAAGGGAGCAAGCAGATACTACAGGCTATCAGTCAGTTAAACGAAGTAACCCAGTTGGTCAAAAGCGGTACGGAAGAGATGCTGGAGGGGAGCAAACAGGTTATTCAGGAGAGCAAGAATCTGGAACTGGCGACTCAGGAGATAACCAACGGGATGAATGAGATGGCCACCGGGGTGGATCAGATCAATGTAGCGGTTGACCGGGTGAACACCATCAGCGGGGACAACAAGGAAAATATTGATGTACTGGTAAGGAGCGTCTCAAAATTCAAAGTGGAGTAACAGAACCGGCGGAGCCTTTAGGGGCCCTTCCGACTTTTTCCCCCGGATCTCTCCGTGTAAAGCGTTCACCGGGTTTGAAAGTTCCATGGATATTGAAACCCGGAAAGCGGCACTGATTGGCGAAATAGATCCTACGGGCGCGGATGACTTCGCCATTGTTTATCCGGATGGAAATGCCCCGCACCTAAGAGCGGACAGGCCCCCAATCTTTCCACAGGAGAATATGTGCAAAAAGGACTTCGGGGGGAACACTCGGTTTCAGACATTATCGTAGACGGCGCCGTTGTTACGCCCTATCCGATCATCAACTATGTGGTTCCCATTACGGTTAATGGGATGGTTACAGGCGGCCTTCTTGCCCGAGATAACGCTACCCTTTTCAGCGGCGAGGCATGACGGACAAGAATAAAGGCATAAGGTTTGCTATTCCGCCTCTATACCCTTGCGCGAATGCTCTTTCGGTAATTGCAGACCGGTAAATGTAAAATTACCGGACAGGTCCAGCAATTATCAGTTTAAACAAAGGGCGGGGAAAATGAACCACAACGAACCTTCGGTTCAACCTCACGAACCAAACAAACAGGAAGAGCATAACCAGGCTGGGATGTGAATAAAGCTCTCTTTTTCCTTATTTCTCTACAAACAGCAAAGACAAATCGGGTATCATTCCAAAATTTCAACGCAAAAGTTCGTATCTGTTTGAGTGGTTCGTGGTTAAACTGAGAACTGCTGGGGGCAGGTCATAGTTACATTGCCAAAAATCGAAAAATACGGTAAAATTTATCTATAATCGTAGTGTGAACAACGAAAAAATATACAGGAGTGTATGTGTATGAATAGGTTTATTAAAACTGTCTTACTGGTTTTGGTGATTTGCGCCGGGTTTGCCGCCTGTTCCTCGGTTCCTAAAGTTACCCGGGTCGATGCGGATACCCAAACTGATCTAAGCGGTTATTGGAATGATACGGATGTCCGGATTGTCTGCGATTCCCTCATCAATGCGTGCATGGATTCCCCCCGGGTTATCCAGGATATAGCCAAAAAGGGGCGGCTGCCGGTGATTCTGGTCGGCGCGTTCAGGAACGAGAGCGACGAGCATATCGACACATCCATCATCTCTAAAACTATGGAAATCGCCATATTCAACAGCGGAAAGGCGGATTTCGTGGCCGGCGGGGATACCCGGGCAGAATTACGGGCGGAACGGCAGGATCAGGAGAGCAACGCCAGCGAAGAAACCGCCGCTGCATTGAGAAATGAGACCGGGGCGGATTTCCTCCTTACCGGGACGGTTAAGACCATCGTGGACCGTGCGGGAAAGACGGCTACCAGGACCTATTTTGTGTCCGCCGAACTGTCCAATATTGAAACCAATGCCCGTCTCTGGATGGATCAGAACAGCGAAATAAAGAAGATCATCAAGAGGCCGGGCGCACGGTTGTAGTTTAAGGGCCGAACGGTATGTTCAGGTACGCAGGGAGCGGATCACTGTGTTTGGTTTTTATACTCGTACTTAGCTGCACTACTACCGATGCTTACAAGCGGATAGATAATGAAGTCTATATTGGAAAATACGACGACGGCGTTTCCCTGATCGATAAAAATCAAAAGGATATGTACCGGCAGCGGGATGCCTTGCTCTTTTATCTGGATAAAGGGCTTTTGACCCACTATGCCAAACGGTTTGACGAATCCATTCCCTTGTTACAGGAAGGGGAACGGGCGATTGAGGCGGCCTATACCAAAAGCGTTACCCAGGAGATCGGGACTTATATTCTAAACGACAATACCAGGGAATACGGAGGCGAAGACTATGAGGATGTCTATATCAATATCTTCAACGCCCTCAACTACTATCATCAGGATAACCTTGAAGACGCTCTGGTCGAAATCAGACGGATGAATAACAAGCTTCAGTTCCTGGCCGTCAAATACGGAAGCCTGATGACCAATATGCAAAAAATGGCTCTGGAACAGTCTGCGGAAATTCCGGCCAACGAGTATCTTGCATCCGCCAGGTTCAACGATTCCGCCCTGGCCCGGTATTTGGGGCTTCTCTTTTACCGGGGGATAGGGCAATACGATGACGCTCGTATAGACCGGGATCATCTTAAAGTCGCCTTTGCCAATGCCCCGGCGGTATATTTTTACCCGGTCCCGGCATCGGTGGACGAAGAACTGAATATTCCCCGGGGTAAGGCCCGGCTGAATATGCTTGCCTTCAGCGGAATGGCCCCCATAAAAGAAGAAGAAGTCGTCCGTATCCCCTTGCCTAATGGTCGATGGATAAAAATAGCCCTGCCTGTCCTGAAGGACCGTCCTTCCCAGATCAGCCGCATAGAAGCGGTGATAGATAACGGGAAAGCGCGGTTTGATTTGGAACTCCTGGAGGATATGGGAGCGGTTGCCCATGAGACCTTTAAGGAAAAAAAAGGGCTCATCTATACAAAATCCATACTCCGGGCTACCGTAAAGGGAGTTTCTTCCGTGGTCCTGGACGAAGCTTCGGACAGGGCGGAAGGAGGGACGGGTTTACTCCTGGCTATTCTTAGTTTGGGCGCTCAGGCTATGGCGGAAGCTACCGAAAGAGCGGATCTGCGTATATCGCGGTACTTTCCCGGCAAGGCCCATGTGGGCGGGATCACCCTCGATCCAGGCCTTTATTCGGTAACGGTAAATTACTATGCCACTAACGACAGGCTTGTCGCCGCATATACCTATGATGCGGTAGAAATACGGGCAAATACGTTGAATTTGATCGAGGCCGTCTGTTTACAATGATCCCTAAAAAAACCCGCCAAGAGATACCGGCTAACGTCATCTGTTTCCATATAATGAAGCTCTCGTTGTTATCGTATGGACCTGGAGGGCGGTTATACCCTGCGGCAGTACTTCTTTAAATCTTCCCGGCTGTCAATATCCGTTAAAGGAAGGCCGGAAGGAAGTTCCACCGAAAGGATACGATCAGGATACCGTGTTTTGATATGCTTAGGCGTTTCGCTTTTTCCCAGGGTAAGGAGTTCATTGCGGAAAAAGCTGGAAAAGACACAAGGATTGCCCGGTTCCCCATGAAAGCAACCTTCGGCGATAAAACCCGGACGCCGGGCGTCCAGTATGCGATGAACCGTTGCGGTATCCAGGAAGGGCTGATCGCAGGGAAAGAAGGCATAGTAGACATCCCCGGTTGATGAAAGGCGGAGATCCGCAGCCTCTACCCCCAGACGCACACTTTCCCGCCGGCCTTTTTCGGGCGCGGTGTTACGGATAACCTCAAGATGCAGGCCATCCGCAACGGCGGCGGCTTCATAGGCCAGGGCCGCGACACGATCATCGGCATAAACAAAAAAAATCTCCCTCCAGACCTCCATATTCAAGACCAAATCCAGGGTATACCGCGCCAGAGGTTTACCACGGAAGGGAACGAGCAGTTTGTTTTCGCTGCCGAAACGCCGGGAATATCCCGAGGCCATGAGAATGGCAAAGAGAGAATCTCCCATATATAGATTAGTACAGCAATTAAATAGTTAGCGCTATATATGCTTCCAGCAATTCTCAGTTTAAACAAAGGGCGGGGAAAATAAACCACAACGAACCTTCGGTTCAACCTCACGAACCAAACGAAAGGGAAGAGCATACCATGCTGCGATGTGAATAAAGCCCTCTTTTCCCTTAGGAACTGTGCATAAAAAAATGCACAGCATTTTATTTTAATTGCTTATACAATAAAGAAATAACATGACCAAACAGTCATGTTATTTCCGCGCAGTTCCTTATTTCTCTATAAGCAGCAAAGATAAACCGGGTATCATTCCGAAATTTCAACGCAAAAGTTCGTGTCTGTTCGAGTGGTCCGTGGCTAAACTGAGAACCGCTGATATGCTCCAGGGTCCGGATTAATCACGGGGATTGGGGTTTCCCGGGCCATCCCCCACCAGCTTCCGCAGTTTCTCCCCCGTGACGCGATAGGTGGTCCACTCCGAAAGGGGACGGGCACCATTGCTTATGTAGAAAGCAATAGAAGGCTCGTTCCAGTTGAGGCAGGCCCACTCCAGGCGGACGCAATTCCGTTCCACTGCCCTGCCGGCGATAAAGGCAAGGAGACGCTTGCCGAGACCCTTCCCCCGGAATTCGGGTTTGACGAACAGGTCTTCGATGTAAATGCCCGGCCTTCCCTCAAAGGATGAAAAGTTGTGGAAGTACAGGGAATAGCCTGCGGGCACGCCCCGATATTCGCAGATGATCACCTCGGCCGTCTTATCAGCAAAGAGGTACTGCTTCAAACCGTCCTCCGTGGCCCGCACCTGATCCAGGAGATGTTCGTATTCCGCAAGAGCCCGGACAAATTCCAGGACCAGGGGAGCGTCTTTTTCTTCAGCGTAACGCAGAACAGTTTCCTCATCTATCTCAAACCGTTGCATGATAACTCCTTTTCCTGGTATTGTATGAGCCTGTCTCAAAACTAATTGACGGTGTACTAACGCGCACGGTTTTGGGAAAGCCTTGTACTATATGTGATTTTCCTCTATTTTTAGGTATGAATCAACAGTCACCGATAAATAGCGAAAAAGGCATTATCCTTTGGGCAGTCAAACAGGCTCCCGAAGGCATCCTCGAACGGATCCACAGAATCGGGGACGGCAGGGAACTGGTTATGACGAAGGACCGGAATGTGGTGGAAGCTGTGGCGGATCGCGTAGAGATCGCCTTCGGCGACATTCCTTTTGATTTGATACCCCGTATGCCCCATCTAAAATG
>JAITBO010000020.1 GCA_031283505.1 Treponema sp.
GAAGATTTCTCCGTGAAATCTTTGTGTATGCGGGGGAACACATCCCCCGCACCCCCAGTAGGAAGCGCCCCAAGGGGCGGGGTATTAAACCCCAAAAGGGCTACGCCCTTTAATAAACGTGAAGCTGTTCCAAAACTTCAGTTTTTGGAACAGCTTCCTTGAATTCAGTGGAAAAACCGGACTTTTGCCGGTTTTTCCAAGAGCTTGGTTCAAAACCAACCGGGTTTTGGAACAAGCTCACGTGAGTATTAATAACTCATGTTAGGAACTGTCCATAAATAAAATGCACAGTATTTTAATTGTTGCGAACCTTTGGTTCGATGCAATAAGGAAATAACATGACCAAACCATGCTATTTCTGTACAGTTCCTTACGCAGGAAGAATAATATGAACCACGAACAACACGAACTTTTGAGGTTAAATCCATAGTTTGTTTGTGAGGTTCGCTGTTAAATTTTTTCAATTTTGGCTCCGGTGTGTAAGGTGCGGTAAAATTTTTTTTATGCTATACTGGTAATATGTACGGTAAACGGTATTTTTTCTTTACTTTATGCCTCTTTCTTACAGGTTTCTCTGCCGGTTCTGTCTTTGCTTCGGACCTGCGGACAGAAAGTCTGGATATGTTCATCATTATTGACGGTTCTTCCGCTCTTTCAAACGAAAAGGATGCCGTAATAGAATGGCTTTGTGACTACGCGGTGGACGGCATACTCCGGGAAGGGGACCGGCTCACCCTTTGGCTGGCTGCGGATTCGGCCAGGGAACTCTTTTCGGGGGCCCTTTCTGGAGCGGATTCCAAAGAAACCCTAAAATCCCTGCTCCGGTCCCTAAAGCCGCAGGGAAGTGTTGCGGATTATACGGGAGCCCTCATATCGGCGGCGGGAAAAGAGGCGGCTGCGGAAGGCATGGCCTGTACTCTTGTCGTCAGCGGGTCCCGGGCCGGATATACCCCCTTTCCCGGCAACAAAGAGGAGGCGGCCCTGCTGCGGTACTCCCGGGTCCTGGAATTTCCCGGCTGGCGGGCGTTTGTAGTTTCCCAGAGGATAGGAAGCCGGGTACGGCAGGCGGCTGCGGCGTTCATGAATTAAAAAACGCCACGGGAATACGGGTTCTAAAGGTAAAGGTATGGCAAAAAAAACTTCCGGGTTTATTACAATTTTTATATTCGTTCTCACCGCGTTAGTCATAGGGGTTTTATTTTTTACCCCCGAGAGTATCTTCAATCCTCCCGGACGCCCGTCAAAACAGACGCGCACCATTATCCCCCAGCCCCGGCTTCCGGAAGATGCCTATGACGAGGGATATTTAGCGGAAAAGCTGGCCTACGAGGACAGCATGAACGCCAAGGTCGCCCTTGACGAAGGGGAAACCATTGTTTCCGTCTTGACTCAGGATTTTGACGGAGACCTCCAGGATGAACAGATCATCGCCTATCGCAACCTTGGCGAACCGGGAAGCCCGATTTATCTTACCTACATCCGGTACGACGGCCTCCTTGGAGGCTTCAGGCGGATTTGGGACACCTCCACTATTATTACCCGTCCGGGGACTCTTTCCCTCTATACCCGGGACCTTCTGGGAGACCGCAGCGTTTCTGTAATCGTTACGGGAATGAACGCCGCCGGGGAGCATACCCTGACGGTGCTGAGGAAAAACGCGCAGTCCCCGGAACAGGATGCCGCCGGAGACAAGAACGCCAATCCTTTTACAAAAATCGCGGAGATTCGTATTGACGGTTCTATCATCATTCAGGAGACCGAACGGACCCAGGCTTACCAGCGCGGCATCTCCAAAGGCCAGAGTTTCACCATAGCCGCTTACGGCAGAGACAACGATTCCGCCAATATGCTGGATCAGATTGAAATCACCTATGGCTACAATCCGGCTAAGGCGTTCTATGAACAGGTCAAAATTACCCGTTTGCCGGGGACCCAGATTGAACAGCGCCGCTTACAGGATCTTCTTGATGGGAATCCCGAAGTTTTTGAGCGGTTTATCGACGGCCTTTGGTACTATGCCGGCAGCGGTACGCCGGACAGTAGACAATATATCTATTTTGATCTTCCCAACCGGGAACTGATTTTCTACGGCGACGAGAGCCAGCAGGTATTCACCTGGCTCAATTCCAGCGCCACCCGCTACGGTATCTATGTCTCAAGCCAGAATATATCCGTCACTACCCTGCGGCGTTCCCTGAACATCGAACTTGAATCTCTGGACAGCATACGCATCAAGGTTTCCGAGGATGTACGCCTGAAACTGGGGGTCAACGATTCCTGGGACGGTTCCTACAGGAAGGCCGGAAGCATGGCACCCGGCTTTTCAGAGGATACCCCTTTGGTGGTTCCCTATCTGAACGCTTCCTATGATGGTTCAATAGGCAAATTGATTTTCTCCAAAGAGGGTTTCTACGAATTATATGCTCAGGGAACGGTCCGTAAGGGTAAATACGCTTTCTTCGCCTTAGATGGCCGCAAACTGCTGGAACTCCGTCCTGGCGGCATTACAGGTCTCGCCCGGGAAACCTATCTTGTTTCACGGCAAAGCCCGGAAGAACTTATCCTGATCCGGGTCCGCCTTGGAACCCAGGGCATACAGGAAATCCACGAAGCCGCCATCTCCCTTGCCCCCGCCTCAAACGGCGCCGCAGACGGCTCGTGATAAAACGATAGGCCGAACTTCGAGTTTTGGTTACCTTGGCGGCCAGTCAAAACGCGCAAGGGATAGAAGTAGAAATCCCGCAAGCCCGGCAGGGGCTGAGGAATTGGAGCGGATAGCCCGGTCGCATTAGGATACGAAGTTTCCTAATGCGATGCGCCCGATAGAAACTCGACATTCGGTTATTTAGAGTCTGTCCATAATGTAGACACATTATGGACAGACTCTATTTAGTCTATTATACCAGATGTATGCTTTGCGGTAATTAACATATCGGTATATTTAGATTAATCAGCCTGCTAAAGAGCGTCCCGTATGTCTTCCAGTTCCATGTCGGGGATGACCTTCAATGCGGCCTCCACTTCGGCGCGGCTCAAACCGGTGATCCGCAGAGTCCCCCGGCGATGGGCCAGATCATCTCCTTCGGAGGACACGAAGGACACGATGTTGCCCCCCCGCTCCGCTATGGCCCCCGTTACCTTTGCAAGCTGCCCGGGTTTCTCGCTCATGTTGAACACAAGCCTTACCCCAGGATGCCTGGCGCCGAATGCGTTGATGAAAACCCGGAAAAGGTCCGTGTCCGTGATGATTCCAACCAGAAGGGAGCCTTTCATGACCGGAAGACAGCCTATGTCCTTATCCGCCATGATCCGGGCGGCCTCTTCCACCACCTCGTTCTCGTCCACAGTGATCACATGGCGTTCCATGATTTTCTCAATCTTGAGTTTGGAAAGCAGGTAGCTGATCTCGTAAATATCCAGGGTAGTAGCCGGCGATGGCCCGGCCTTAATCATATCCTTCCTAGTCACAAGCCCCACCAGGTTGTCGTTCTTATCCAGCACCGGCAGATGGTTGATCTTTTCCTTGTCCATCAGCGCTCGGGCGTCATTCACCGAAAAATCGGGATGAATAAAAATCGGGTTCTTCGTCATTGCGCGGCTAATTATCATGACGTACCTCCTGCCCTCAATACTAAACCAATTCCTGACATTTCACAATATTACGAGTGAAGTCCCGGCTATCCCCCCAAATACGCCGCCTTGACCGCTTCATCCTTCATGAGGTCTGCGGCGGGACCGCTTTTTACCACCTGGCCGGTCTCGAGGATGTAACCCCGGATGGCTACCCCCAAGGCTTTGAAGGCGTTCTGCTCTACCAGGAGTATGGTAGTCCCACTCTCGTTGATACGGCGTATGACCGAAAAAATCTCGTCTACAAGAATGGGGGCAAGGCCCATGGAAGGCTCGTCCAGAAGGAGAAGCCGGGGTCTGGCCATGAGGGCGCGGCCCATGGCAAGCATCTGCTGTTCCCCGCCGGAAAGGGTTCCCGCCACCTGACGGATGCGCTCTTTGAGCCGGGGGAATATGCCAAAAACCATGTCCATATCCTGTCTGACGCCGGCCCTGTCCTTGCGGGTATAGGCCCCCATTTCCAAATTGTCCCGAACAGAAAGATTGGCGAAGATACGCCGGCCTTCGGGAACCTGTACAAGCCCGGAAGCAACGATACGGTCGGGAGGCGCGGCGGTAATGTCCCTGCCGTCAAAGAATACCGTACCTGCGGTTTTTTTAATGATGTTGGAAATCCCGTGGAGGGTGGTGGACTTTCCCGCCCCATTGGAACCGATAAGGGTAATGATTTCCCCCTGGGCGACCTCGAAAGAAATGCCTTTTAGAGCCTGTATGGCCCCATAATGAACCGTTAAACCGGAAACCTTAAGCATCGAGCAGCGCCTCCTCTCCGAGGTACGCCTTGATCACTGCCGGGTCCCGCTTGATGTCTCCGGGAAGGCCCTCGGCGATAGTACGACCGTAATCCAGGACGATGATCCGCTCACAGATTCCCATCACCAGACGCATATCATGTTCAATGAGGAGTATGGTCAGATGGAACTCCTTGCGGATAAAGGAAATCATATTCATAAGTTCCACCGTTTCCTGGGGATTCATCCCCGCTACGGGCTCGTCCAAAAGCAACAGGGAGGGATTGGAAGCCAGCGCCCGGACTATTTCCAGCTTCCGCTGTTCCCCGTAGGGAAGGTTCCGGGCCAACTCGTGTTTCTTCCCCTCTATTTTAAAGAGGGAAAGAAGTTCCCCGGCCCGGGCCGCCATGTGTTCCTCATCAATACGAAACCGTTTAAGCCGGAAAAGCACGTCCAAAGGACTCTCTTTTCTTCCCGAATGGAGGGCTATGCGCACGTTATCCTCCACGGTAAGATTGTTGAAAAGCCTGATGTTCTGGAAAGTCCGGGATATCCCCATCTGATTGAGCCTGGAGGGGATCATCTTCCCTACCTGGTGTATCTTGCCGTGACGGTCCCAAAAAGCGACCTCCCCCTCCGTAGGGGTGTAGATTCCCGACAGCATATTGAACACCGTGGTCTTTCCCGCCCCGTTGGGACCTATAAGACCTACCAGTTCTCCCTTGTAGAGATCGCAGGAAAAATCGCTTACCGCCCGAAGCCCGCCAAAGACAATGGAAATGTCCGCTATTTTAAGCACCAGCTCCCGTTGATCAGTCATTGGACTCCCCCTCTCCGGCGTTACCGGCGACCGGGGCGGGACGGCGGCGCCCATTACGTATCCTGGCCCAGGTCCGGACAAAGGAGAATTCCCTGGTTCCCAAAAGTCCCTGGGGCCGGAACAGCATGATGAAGATCAAAATCAGGGGATAAATGAGGAGCCGGTAATCCTGAAGGAAGCGCAGGAATTCCTGGAGATAGGTCAAGACAAAAGCCGAAAGGATAGCCCCGGTCATGGACCCCATTCCTCCGAGGACCACGTAGATGAGGAAGTCTATGGACCTGAGAAACTGGGCTATATCGGGTTTGACAAAACCGACCACCATGGCGTACAGGCACCCCCCCACGCCGGCAATGAAAGAAGCAACGACGAAACCTATCATCTTATAACGAAAGATGTTGATACCACAGGAATTGGCGGCGATTTCATCCTCCCGGCAGGCCATGATAGCCCTGCCGTAACTGGACCGGAGAAAATTTTGCAGCAAGGCAAGGACAATGATCAGAATGGTTATAACCACCACAAAGGCCATTTCCCCGTTCAGCACCATGATGGTGGTAAACTGCCTCCCGTTGGGGCCGCCGGTCAGAGGTTTCAGGTTGATGAACACAACCCGGATGATCTCGCCGAACCCGAGGGTAACGATAGCCAGGTAGTCCCCGGACAGCTTGAGTACCGGAAAACCGATAAGGAAACCCGCAAAAGTGGTAAGCACGATGCCGCACGCCGCAGCCAAAGGCAGGGGAAACCCCATATCCAGGTTGAAAAAAATGCAGGAATAGGCCCCTATAGCCAGAAAACCCGCCTGACCCAGGGAAAGCTGACCGGTTATTCCCACTATCATGTTGACCGACATGGCCATGATAGCGTAAACCCCGCCCATAGTGATAATGTGGGCTGTATAGGCATCCAGGATGCCTATTTTTATCAACAGAAAGGGAAGAAGCACCGCAAGAATGCCCACCGCCGTCAAGAGAATCGTTGCGTGATAAGGCCGTTCATGACGTTCTGCCATATCTATACCTTTATTTTGAGTTTTCTGCCGAGGATCCCCGTGGGTTTGATCAGCAAAACGATGATCAGTATGCTGAAAGAAATCGCGTCACTGTACTGACTGGAAATAAAGCCCTTGGTCAGCGTTTCCGCTATACCCAGAATAAAGCCCCCGAGCATGGCTCCGGGGATGGACCCTATGCCCCCCAAAACCGCCGCCACAAATGCCTTGAGGCCGGGCATCATACCCATCAGAGGGTTCACCTGGGGATAGGCCGAAGCGTAGAGTACGCCTCCTGCCGCAGCCAGGACGGATCCCAGGGCAAAAGTAAAGGCGATGATCCCGTTTACCGAAATCCCCATAAGGCTCGCGGCGCTCTGATCAAAGGAAACCGCCCGCATAGCCTTGCCCCGCCTGGTGTAATTCACCAGCAAATTCAGGGCCAGCATGAGGAGAGCCGAAAGGAATATCACAATCAACTGAATATTGGAGATTGAAAGGCGGCCCCCCAAGTCTATATTGACCACCGCAGGCCGGGGAAACTGGCGGGGATTCGGGCCTATAAAGGGAAGAACCCTGGCGCCGTTTTCCAAAATCAGGCTTACCGCGATAGCGGTGATCAGAGAATTAAGACGCGGCGCGGAACGCAGGGGCCGGTACGCCAGGCGTTCTATGACAATTCCGAAAAAAGCGCAGATCAGGGCCGAAACAATGAAAGCCGCAAGCATCCCCGCAGGTCCCGCGCCTATTGCGCCCAAGACAAAAAAAGCCGCATACGCCCCCACCATCAGAATATCCCCATGGGCAAAATTGATGAGCAACACTATCCCGTAAACCATGGTATATCCCAAGGCTATGAGAGCGTAAATAGAACCTAAGGAAATGCCGTTAATAAGCTGTTGTAAGAATATCATACCCTGACCGTCCCCATAACTATGTCAACCTACCCCGCTCAAACGGCAGGGTAGGCTGTCCTCACACGGTTCCGGTTCCCTTATTTGGGATTAACGGTAGTTTTGTAAGCGTTGGCCAGTTTACCGTCTTTACGGACGATTTCAAGAATAGCCGCGCCTTTGATCGGATCGCGGTTCGCGTCAAACCGGATGTTGCCGGTAACATAGGGGCCGTTGAGCTTCGCCATGGCGCCCTTAACAACGGACGTGTCAAAAGTTCCGGCGGCTTTAATCCCGTCGGCCACCAGCATCATGGTGTCATAACCAAGGGCGGAGAACTGGGAAGCAGGCTTGTTGAATTTGGCGGTAAAAGCCTTGACAAAAGCCTGACCCCTGGGGTCTGTGGTATCCGCCGCAAAGCCCGCCGACCAGAAGCCGTTGAGAACCTCGTCGCCGGCGTTGTCAATAAGGCCGTCCCAGCCGTCTCCGCCTACCAGGGCGCAGGTGATTCCCTGAGCGCGGAGCTGCTTCGCCTGGAGAGCCACGTCGTTGTAGTAATTAGGAAGGTACACCACTTCAGGATTGGCGGCCTTAATGCGGGTAACCTGGGCATTAAAGTCAACATCCCCGCTCTGATAGGCTTCGTCGGCCACGACCTGGCCGCCTATAGCCTTGAACTGATTACGGAAAGATTCGGCCAACCCGGTGTTATAATCCGCCCCGGCATCGTAAAGGATAGCCGCCCGGTGAGCGCCCAGAGTGTCAAAGGCGAAATCGGCGCCGACTACGCCCTGGAAAGGATCGATGAAACAAGTCCGGAAGATGTAATCCCCGACCCTGGTGACCGCCGTATTGGTGGCCGAAGGGGAGATGAGGATCACCTTGCCTTGCTGGGCAAGGGCGGTCATAGACTGGGTAGCCCCGGAAGTGCTGGAACCGAGGACATAGGCAACTTTATCCCTGGTGGTCAACTTGGTAAAAGCGTTGACCGATTTCTCGGCGTTGCCCTCGTCATCTTCGGCAATCAGGGTCAGCTTCTTACCCAAAAGCCCGCCCGCCGCATTGATCTCGTCAATAGCCAGCAAGATCCCATCCCTGGACTCGTTCCCATAGAAAGCGACCTGGCCGGAAAGGGGGAAAACCGCGCCTATTGCAACGGTATCAGAAGCCTGGCCGCCAGCGGCAAAGGCCATGGACGCGGCACAACAGAGCGCCAAAACCACTAACAATTTCTTCATAACAACTCCTCCATTTGTATTTTCTAAAAGGTATTTTACGCATATTTATACAGAATGTCTAGGCTACGCGTTGCCTCATTGAAAAAGTAACCCAAAAGAACCCTTGCCTCATTTTGAAAATGCTACCCAAATCAAGGCAGACTATCCGGAGCTAATAGTTCCCGATGGTCAAAATGGGGGTATCCATGAGCGCAAAGCGAAACGTCATCGCCGGATACCGTTCCCGCTATCGGAATGCGGGCCGGAAAGAAATGGCGCCATTCTAAAC
>JAITBO010000044.1 GCA_031283505.1 Treponema sp.
AAATTCATAATTCCCTTCGGCGTTGACACGGAATATATCGTGGGTCCGGTAGAGCAGCCGGTGATGGGGATCATCCGAAAATGGATTGGGGAGAAAGGCCTCCCTGCTAAGTTCCTCCTGATTAAGATACCCCAGGGCAACCTGCTCGCCGGAAACATAAAGTTCCCCCGTTTCTCCTTCTTTTACCCTATTGTCCTCTTCATCCAGCAGGTATACTGCGGTTTTCGGCCACGGTAAGCCCAGGGGGATGTTGTCGTAGAGTTTATCAATACGGTAGGTAAATATCGGCCCCGCGGTCTCAGAGGATCCATAACTTACATACAGGGCGGGCCGTTCCGACCAGATATTGGTTATCTTCTCAGAACCCAATGAGATGGTTCGCAGCTGCTCTCCCGTGAGTTTCAGGAAGGGAGGAACCATGAGGAAGGGCAAAAAACAAATGGAAATACCTTGTTCCAGGGCATAGGCGGCTAGTTGGGGCAGATCCTGCCTAATGGCATCGGCGGCAATATGTACCGTAGCGCCCAAAGCCAAGACGCTCAATTCCTGAGAGATGAGGAGGACAAACGAAAAGGACACGAGGGATAGATATACATCGTCTTCCCTATAATACTGAAAAGCCCCTTTGACGTTTTGGGCTATAGCGCGGTGAGGAAGCAATACCCCCTTGGCCCGCCCCGAAGAACCGGAAGTAAAGACCACCAGGGCCAGTTGTTCCGGTGAAAGAGAAGCCCGGGTAAAGTTTGCCGGGGCGGAACGTCCGAAAGGGTTCAGAGCGCTTATCCAATTCCGGTCTATCACCACGCCCTTGCTGGTTTTATCCGCTCCATAGGCCGCGCACTGTTCGCACATATCGTTAATCCTGTCCGCCGGATAGGTAACATCAATAAAACTCGCCGCCCCTCCCGCCTTCCAGACACCCCAAAGGGCCGCAATGGATTCGGGGCTACGGGGAAGAAGGATAGGTACAATTTGATTGGCCATATCAGACAAAGACTGAAGAGCTTCTCCGATTACGTCACTGGCGGCGGCTAATTCGCCGAAAGTAACCCGGCGATTTTCATGCACTACGGCAGTTTTCCCGAAAACCCGGGGCATGACGGTTTCTAGTAAATCCAAATAAGAAGACCACGGCTCATTCATAATAACTCTCCTAAAAAGCATTGGTTTGAAAAAAACTTTTCTGCCGAATCATACTCCCATGGATGCCTCCGGTTTTTTGAGGCCCCGGCAACGGTGGACTCTAATAAATCACAAACCGACATAAGGCTTTAAAAAGGATACCATAACCAAGGGAGGGGGGATTCATCCACTTATGCAGTTTCACCGACCACTTATGCAAAAAAGCTTTAAAGCTGCATATAAATCCTTGCGTAAACCCAATCCCGGAGTATAATAGTCAAGGTGTATTTTCAGGAGGAACTTATGAGTAAAAGAAAAGAAACGGTCTCTTCCGGTTTTGAAGACCATGATACCCTATCCAATACCGGCATTGACGCATCTCTCTCAGGCGGGGAGGACGATGTTTCGGCTGCAAAAGTACCGGATAAGGGTAAGGCTTCCGCACCTGCCTTTGTATCTGTTCAGGATACAAAACAGGAAATTCGGTCCTTCGACTGCATCACCCGCGCCAGAACCGAAGAAATTATTAAAAACCGGTCATTGCTGGCTGCCGGTTTGGGTATCGTTCCGATCCCGATATTCAACTTCGCCTCCGTTACGGTGATCCAGATTGCCCTGGTACAGTCTATAACCCGGCTCTACAACATCGAGGTGAAAAAATCCTGGATAAAAAACATCATCGCCTCCGTGTTGGGCGGGCTTGCCACCACCGGGATTTCGGGAGCGGTGGCGAGGGGCCTGGGTACCGCTCCCCTGGTGGGAACTTCCCTGGCGGTTTTGTCCACCCCGGTGCTGAACGGCCTGACAACCTACGCCGTCGGCTATATGTTTGTCCGGTATTTTGAATCGTCCGACGGTTTTCTAAAGACCAACACCAAAGCGATGGGCGATTGGTTTACAGAAGGCTTCAATGATGGCCGGGAAAAACTGGGCGGTGTTATAGCCGGGAAAGTCCGGGCGACATAACCCATGTTACAAATTCTGTACGAAAACCTCATTGCCGATGGCGCGTATAGATACTTCCTGTCCGGCTTGGGGGTAACGCTGTGTATTATAATAACAGGACTAGGTATCGGGACTATAGCCGGCGCGATCCTCTGCGCCATGTCCCACAGCCGTTTCCCTCTGCTCCGCTTCTTTGCCCGGGTTTATTTTTTGTTAATGAGCGGAACACCGGTCCTTCTGCTGTTAACCCTGTTCTACTATGTGGTACTGGTGCCCTTCGGCATAGATGCTCTGGGTACATCCATGATTGTCTTTGGCTTGCGTAGCGGGGCCCTTATCGGCGAGATCATGAGGAACGCCCTGAACAGTGTGGACCGCGGCCAGATTCAGGCGGCCCGTACCCTGGGTTTCAGCGGTACCGGCGCGTTTCTCTATGTTACCCTTCCCCAGGCGATCCGCTTCGGCAAACCCCTGTACCGGTACAGCGCCGTCACCCTTGTCCAGGATACCAGCGTAGTGGGGTACATTACCGTCAGCGACCTGACCCGGATAGTTAGTAATATGGGAAGCCGTACGGGAAATCCCTTCCTGGCCATTGTGGCGGGAATCATACTCTATCTCCTACTCTCATGGATAGTCAGTCTTTGTTTTAGCACCAAACCCCGCCGCAGGGGATGAATCCTTGGGGACAAAGGGGGCATAAAAAATATGATAAAAGTAGAGAGTCTGTATAAATCTTTTGGCGGCGTACCGGTATTGGAGAATGTGAACGCCGATGTTAAAAAAGGAGAATGCGTCTCCATTATCGGTCCTTCCGGCGCGGGCAAAAGTGTTTTTCTCTCCTGCCTTAATGCCCTCATCGTCCCCGATTCGGGGCGGGTGTTCATCGACGGCCTTGATGTTTTTGATAAAAACACCAATATAAACACGCTGCATGAACGGGTCGGCATGGTATATCAAAATTTCAACCTCTTTTCCCATTTGACGGTCCTTGAAAACATAATCCTCGCGCCTCTAAAAATAAAAAAGACGCCCAGGGCAGCGGCAACCGGCAAGGCCCGGGAACTGCTCAATATGGTGAGCCTTACGGCAAAGGAAAACGCCTATCCCCAGGAACTTTCGGGCGGCCAGAAGCAGCGTATCGCCATCGCCCGGGCCATGGCGATGGACCCGCAGCTGGTTCTGTTCGATGAGCCTACTAGCGCCCTTGATCCGGTGATGACCGGCGAAGTTCTGGCGGTTATCCGCGCCCTGGCAAAAAAAGGCCTGACCATAATCATCGTTACCCACGAGATGGAATTCGCAAAGGAGGTATCGGACCGGGTGTTTTACATGGACGGCCGTGGTATTTACGAGACCGGTACGCCGGGGGAAATTTTTGAACAGCCCCAGGGGGAACGTACAAAAGCCTTTATCTCCCGGCTTAAAACCCTTGAATTGAGGGTAGAATCTTCGGAATTCGACCTGTTGGGGCAGATGTCCCGGATAGAGCAGTTCTGCATAAAATACGATATCGGCCGCCTTATGGTGAACAAAGTACAGATGGTATTCGAGGAAATATCGATGTATCTCCTGAAAAACCATTTTGGGGAAAAAGAAAAACCGGATATACTCGTGAATGTAGATTATACCGAAAAGGAAAAAAATATCGTCATTGATATTTCCTACGGCGGCAGACAGGAAGATCCTTTTGCGGGTACGGATGAAGACGAGGGCCTTGGGCTGCTTATGGTGCGGCGTATATCCAAATCGGCGCTTTATTCCGCCAGGAGCGCCAAAAACACCCTGACCATTACCCTGTAACCCGCCTTACAAATTGAGCAACAGGCGGATGGTGTATTCGTTTTTTGTCCATTCGGGAAGATAGTCTCCGCTGTGGCGTTTACAGACAGCCGCAACGCTCCGGAGCCCGTATCCGCCGCCCGTTCCTTTCCGGCTCCGGGGAATATTAAAAGGGGAAACCTGCCCTTCGCCGGCTATGATCCTGCCGTCAAAGGTATTTTTTTCCTCAATGAGGAGCTTTCCCGAAACCAGACGGATGTCAAGATTTACCCGCCGCCGCGCCGCCGGGACCCTCATGGTCCCCTCGAAAGCATTCTCCAAAAGGTTTCCCAGGACTATACAAATTTCATAGTTATCAAGGGGAGTGCTTTTATCAACCTGGGGAATCTCCGCCGGCAAAACAGCCCGGACCGTAAAGGAGACGCCGTTTTTTTCAAAACGTTCCGCGTAATTGGCAAGCAGGGCGCTGATAACAAGATTTTCACAATAGACAACCGGCTCCGTTTGGCTATAATAGGAGCGGGCGTCCGCGAGAAAATCCCGGATGTGCCGGGCTTTGCTTATTTTTGCCAGCTCATCTATCACGCCTATTTGATACTTGTAGTCATGGCGGAGAATGCGGATTTCCCGCAAAATACGGTCCAGACGTTTGTAATAATCGGCCCCCGAGGCGATTATATCTTTGGCAAAGCGGAGTTCATAACGCTCCCCGGCCGATTTTTCCGCGGCGAAAAGAGCGGTAAAAATAACAAAAAGATTACCCAGGGCTATTAAAATATTGACGAGCCCCGTGGCCGGGGAGTTTCCCGGTTGAAAGGCGGCCTCCGCGGTCCGCAGGCCGAGGTACGAAAAGAAAGCGCCCAGAGCATACAGAAACCAGCGGAGTTTATCCGTAACGGCAAATAAATTACCCAGAGGCCCGCGGCCAAAACGGAGGAACAGGAAAAAGTACAGAACCAAGAGGCCCCAGGCCGCAAGATACCGGCAGCGGTCATAGCCCGGCCCGGCGGCAAAAAAAAGACGGGGTACAAAACCGGAGACAATACCGCACAATGCCGCCAATGACATGAGGATAAAAAAAATAAAAGTCTTTTGAAAAAATTTCCCCCTGAAAACAACAACAATCAGGGGCAGAAGGAGGATCTCTTTAAGTATCTGTTCCGCCGACGCAGCATGGGTAAAGGGCGGGACAAATTCAAAGGCCAGTTCTATCAGCACGGGAGATGCCAGAAATACCGCGGCACAGAGAAAGCGGGGAATCCCCCGCTCCAGCACAAAGGAAACCACAAAGGCGTTGACGCAGAGCAGAGCGGTATCATAAACCGTTTGAAACAGATGTATCATCCGGAACTCCCGAACCGGTTGATTGAGCGGGTTATATACCGGGATTTAAAATCATTGCAGCGCCGGGATATGGGTATGGTCTGCCCTGTTTTTAATACCGCCGTGTTATCCCTGATAGTTTCCACAAAATCCATGTTTACGATGATTGACCCGTGGCAATGGGCAAAACGCCCATCCGCCAGCAGGACAGGGGAAAATTCTTTTAACGGCTTGTTTATCGAAACCGTCTCGTCGTTTGCCAGGTGGATAAAAAGAGTATGTCCCAGGATCTCCACGAAAATAATATCCCAAAACAGGATGTTTCTGTGGAACTGCTTTGTCGTAACCAGGACAAACGCCGTATCCTTTTCATAAGACTCTTCTCTGGCCTCATCTAACTTTCGCAGCACGCTGAAAAGCCGCTCTTTTTCTACAGGTTTAAGGAGATAAGAAAAGGCCCTTAC
>JAITBO010000060.1 GCA_031283505.1 Treponema sp.
CTTGTTTTTTTCCGCAAGTTCTATCAGATCCCTGGAAAGGGTATTCCCGCCGGAGAGGATCAGTGCCCGGACTCTCATCTCAATACAACATTTCTGAATATCCCAGCGATCCCCGACAATAACCAGGGCGTTATCAACCCCCTCGGCTTCCAGGTGGTCTTTAAAATGCGCTGTATATGACGCCGCTACTACGATGGGAGATTTTCTGATCTCGGGGCCGTTAAAAAGGGTAACCGGCTGGGCGTGTATGGTTGCCGCCAGATGATCCAGCGTAAGGGGAAAAGACGATTTCTTCCGGGGATTGATATGATTGATTATATAGCGGCTAAAGCCCCGGTAGTGGAGCATACTCCGGTAGCCCCCGTTTCGGTCCACAATAGGGAGGACCTGGGAATCGTCCTTTTGCAGAAGTTCCAGGGCTTCCCACACGCTGGCATCCTCGTTGACCGTTACCGGCTCTCCGGAGATATAGTACTTCGCCTTGGGGATCAGATCCGGCAGATACTCCGGCACCGGTACGCCAAAACGTTCAAAGATGTATTCCGTTTGGGGGTTTATTTTCCCGGCGCGGGCGGCAATAACCCTATTCTGTCCCTGAATCTGCTTGAGCCGGGCATAGGCTGCGGCGGAAACCACAGAATCCGTATCCGGATTCCTGTGTCCTATTACGTAAACGGTTTTCTCCATACCGGTAACTATATATGATATATAACATTTTTTACAGGGTATTTTTTATTCTTTATTCCTGGCACAAGACGGGTATGCCAATTCTGTATATGTTTTTCTTGCGTTTTTTGACTTTTATTCTTTAAAATAAACACACAATGTTTCTGAAATACAAGAGGAGAAGAACATGAAGCAAACGGTACAAAAAGTAGGGAGATCGCTTTCCGCTATGGTTATGCCTAATTTGGGCGCCTTTATTTCCTGGGGGCTTATTACGGCATTATTTATTCCTACCGGCTGGATACCCAATGAAAAACTGGGAGCTATGGTTGGACCAATGTTGTCCTACCTTCTGCCCATTCTTATCGGTTATACCGGAGGCCGGCTGGCGGGCGGCGGTGTGCGGGGCGGCGTTGTCGGGGCAATCGCCACTATCGGCGTCATCATGGGGGCGGATATACCCATGTTCCTGGGAGCCATGGCTGCGGGTCCCCTGGGTGGTTTCTGTATAAAAAAATTCGACGACCTGGCGGAAAGCCATATTCCCGCCGGTTTCGAAATGTTGGTGAACAACTTCTCCGCCGGAATCATCGGCGGCGTACTTTCGATCATTTGCTACCTTGGCATAGGCCCTCTTGCCGCAACCGCAACCAATGCCCTTGGCGCCGGCGTGGGATGGCTGGTCAGTCATAAGTTGCTGCCTTTCTCTTCAATCATTGTTGAACCCGCAAAAGTGCTGTTTCTTAACAACGCGATAAATCACGGCGTCTTTACGCCCCTGGGAACCCAGCAGGCGGAAAGCGTGGGACGGTCTATCTACTTTATGATTGAATCGAACCCCGGTCCCGGCCTTGGTCTGCTTCTGGCATATTGTTTTGTGGGAAAAGGCAACGCCAAAAGCAGCGCTCCTGGCGCGGCGATCATCCACTTCCTCGGCGGCATTCACGAGATTTATTTCCCCTATGTGCTGATGAATCCTGTGCTTATTATTGCCATGATAGCCGGCGGTTTTACCGGCGTTTTGACTTTAAGCATCTTCGGCGGCGGCCTTATCGCCCCGGCTTCTCCGGGTTCGATTTTTGCCGAACTCATGATGACTCCCAGAGGCGCGTACATTCCCAATATTCTGGGCATTCTGGCGGGCGGCGGGGTTTCATTCCTCCTGTCCATGGTACTCCTCAAAGCTTTTGGAAAAGATGACGCCGACCTTGAAACGGCCCAGGCTAAAACCAGAGCGAATAAGGCCGAATCCAAGGGCATTTCGGTAGAAGAAACCAAAACCGCCTGGGACACGCCCGCTTCCTCACCGGTAAAGAAAATCGTCTTTGCCTGCGATGCCGGAATGGGATCAAGCGCCATGGGGGCTACCAAGCTGCGGAAAAAAATCCAGGCTGCGGGTGTGACGGACATTGCCGTTATTCACTCGCCGGTGAATGAAGTACCTGCGGATGCGGATATTATCATCTGCCACAAGGAATTGGGAGACCGGGCGCGGAAGGCGAACCCCAAGGCCCGCCTTGTAATGATAACCGATTTCCTTAACGCACCGGAATATGAAGAAGTGGTTGCAAGTCTGAAAAAATAGATTTGCCTGGCGTGCCGTTCCACAGGCTCATGGTTATATGCCTGTATGACCTTCCTTTGGAACTGGCCGCAAATTGAATCATCCCTGCCGTAAGTTCGTAAATATAACGGCAGGGCATTAGTATTTATAATGAAGAGGTGTTTATGCAGGAATTTTCGTATACAATTACCGATCCAAACGGCATTCATGCGCGGCCAGCGGGACTTTTTGTACAAAAAATGCAGGGATTTAAAAGCAGCGTTATTGTTAACAGGGACGATCAAAGCGCCGATGCGAAAAAACTTATTGCCCTGATGAAACTGCGGCTCAAATGCGGCCAGTCCTTTACCGTTAAAGCTGAAGGTGAAGATGAATCGGCGGCGATAGAAACGGCCCGTGATTTTTTAACGGCAAATCTTTAAGGCGGATCTCTGCGGGATTTATCGAAGGAGAAGCGGCTTTGGACAAGACGGTCCCTCTTTCAGTTCTTTCTCCCAGGCTTTTACGGCTGCTGGAAGTCTTGTTGCGTTCCGATGAGCCGGTAAAGGTTGACGCTTTGGCTTCGGCGCTGGGTACAAGCCGCCGGACTGTTTTTCGGGAACTGGAAAACGCCGATCCGGTAACATCCGCTTTCGGGGCCGCCCTGATTTCCGTTCCCGGCAGGGGCATTGCCTTTTCCGGAACCAGCGAAGCCCGTCAAAAACTGCTTGGGGCCCTGGCTGAATACAAACCCCAGTCCGCTTCCAAAAAAGAACGGCTGCTCCGCCTGCTGATCGAACTCATCGATCAGGCGGGAGAAGTACAAAAACTATATTACTACGCGAGTTCCCTTGATGTGAGCGAGTCCACGGTAAGCAACGATCTCGGCGAGATTGAACCATGGCTTGCCGGACGGGGCATTGCCGTTACCCGCAAAAGCGGCCTGGGAGTACAGTGTGACGGAACCGAAGAAGCCCTGCGTACCGCCCTTGTAAGCCGCTTCATGCTCGACGGGGATTCAGGCGGAAAATCTTATACCTCCGCCTTCGGCTTCCCCGGAAAAGACATAGAGGCAGGGGTACGGGAAATTCTCTGCAGAAAAAATGATATAATTGACTGGATGACCCCTGAATCCTTTTGCCTTATCTCCCTCTACCTTATGGTGATGGTTGTCCGCATGGAGAAGGGAAAACTCATCTTAAACGGACAAGTTCCGGCGGGAGGTTTTCAAAGCGCCCTTGCCGGAGAACTCGCCGTGGAAATAGAAAAAGAGTTTTCAATAACACTGCCGGAAACAGAGCGGCAGGCTCTGTCGGGGTGGATTCAGGTATGTAGATCAAAACAGGAAAGCCCTCTTGAACCGGGACCGGAGGATCAGCAGAACCTCGTTCAGCATCTTACGATGCAGATGATCGATCGCTTTGATCCGCTTATCGCAGCAATCCTGAAAACCAATGAGCAGTTAACAAGACTTCTGTCCCGGCATCTGGAATCGGCGTTGCCCAGGCTGAAAGGAGGAATAGAACTCCCCAATCCTCTGGAAACGGAACTTGTGAAAAACTACCCCGAAGTATACGAAAAGACCTGCCGGGCGGCGAAGGTTCTGGAAAAACACCTGGGCGTTCCGGTTCCGTCACATGAAGTCTCATTTATCCAGATACATTTTCTGGCGGCCCTTGCCGTCCTGGGAGAGCGGAATATCAGGCGGCGTTCCCTGCGGGCGGGAATTGTATGCGTATCCGGCATCGGTATGTCCTATATGCTGGCCCACCAAGTACGCAGGCGTTTCAAAGGAGAACTGGAGGTTGAAGTATCGGGTTATGACGAAAAAGACTCATGGTCGGATGCTGATTTCCTTATTTCCACCATACCCTTAACGGAAACGGATAAACCCATAGTCCGGGTACAGACAATACTGGGAGAGGACGACTATCAAAAAATTCAGGAGGCCATTAACGCCTTTGCCTTTACCGAACGAAGGGTGGAACAGCCGGTACGAACGGCCTTCCTGGAGAAACGGCTGGATGACCTTATCGAAATTTTTATGCAGTCCAGGCGTCTTCTCGACAATTTTTCTGTTGTATCCATCAAAGCCGATTGTTCCTTTGATGAACTTATCCGTTTTGCCGCCGCCCGCTTCGCGCCGAAAAACCCGGAAGCCGTCTGCCAGGCTCTTACGGCCAGGGAAGCCCTAGCCACCCAGGTTGTCAATGAACTGGGAATAGTTTTACTGCACAGCCGCAGCGCGGATAATACATCGCCGGTATTTTCGGTAATTGTTCCGGAAGGCGGGTTGTTTACCCGGGACTATTTGAAGAACACCAAAAGCTGCGTACTCATGTTGCTGCCCGAAAAAGCTCCCATGGAAATGACCGAACTTATGGGAAGAATTTCCGGCGCCTTAATTGATATGCCTTTTTTTCTTGAGGCGGTCCGGACGGGGAATCGTGAAGACATACAGGCGGTCCTTGAAAGGGAAATTTCAGAAATCATCGCCCAGTGCGGTGGAAAACCAATATAAGGAGAAGATCATGGCAATACCCATGCTCAAGAAGGAGAACATTATTCTTAACCAGCCCGGAGCTGAACGTGAAGAAGTCATCCGGCGCTGCGGGCGTATGCTGGCTGACTCAGGCTATGTCAACGAACGCTACATCGAAGGGATGATCAAGCGGGACAACTCCTTCAGCACCGGGATAGGAAATTTTATCGCCATCCCCCACGGCGAAGAGGCCTATAAAAAAGACATCATTACTACCGGCATTGTGGTACTGACCTATCCCGAAGGCATAGACTGGCACGGGAACCCGGTATACATGGTGATCGGTATTGCCGCCAAAGGCGACGAACACCTCGACATCATGGGGAACATAGTAGACAATCTGGAGACCGGAGAAGATGTTATTAAACTCGTCAAAAGCGCCGGCGTTGACAAAGTATACCAGATGTTAAGCGGCGGACAGTCATGATAATCACCGTAACCCTGAATCCCGCCCTGGACAAAACAGCGCGGGTAGATGTGGTGCGGGCCAATGCCCTTAACCGCCTGCGTGATGTAACCATGGATGCCGGAGGCAAGGGAGTAAATGTCTCCGCCATGATCCGTGCTCTGGGCGGCGAAAGTATTGCCGTTGGTTTTTCGGGCGGCGGCGCCGGAGAGGAATTGCAGTCCCTTATAGCCCAAAAAGGGCTAAAATCCGATTTCGTACATATCGCCGCCGTAACCAGGACCAATCTGAAAGTAGTGGCCGATAACGGAGCGCTGACCGAATTCAACGAGCCGGGACCGGAGATACAGCCCGGTGAATGGGCTGAAATGGAACAAAAACTTTCAGGCTATGGAACAGAAGGAAATATCGTTGTGCTTTCAGGAAGCCTTCCCGCTGGTCTTGGCAAGGATACCTACAAAAAAATCTCAGCCATGCTGCGCCGGGCAGGGGCGGCGGTATTTCTCGATGCCGACGGCGAAGCCCTAAAGTACGCTCTGGATTCCTGTCTGGAGGAAATTCCCGATTATATCAAGCCCAACCGGTATGAACTGCTTCAATATTTCGGAATACCGGACGATGACGGCGTGAGGGAAACAAAACTGGCGGAACTCTGCCGTACTTTGCTCGATAAGGGCGTTAAGCTGACCGCCCTTTCAATGGGAGAAGCCGGAGCAGTTTTTGTAACCAGGGAAGGCATCTGGCGTTCTCCGGCACCTCCGGTACAGGTACGGTCAACAGTGGGGGCGGGAGACAGCATGGCCGGCGCTTTGGTCTGCGGCTTTGAACAGGATTTGCCGGAGGAACAGTGTTTTGCCCTCGCCATGGCGGCCTCCGCCGGAGCCTGTACCACCGAAGGAACCAATCCACCTTCCCGCGCATTGGTAGACGCGCTTTTAACACAAACGAGAGTAGAAAAAATCGCGTAATAAACAAGGAGCATATCATGGGACAGAAAACAAAAGCGGTACGGCTCTACGGGGCCGATGATCTCAGGCTGGAAGAATTTGAACTTCCCGAAATAAAAGACGACGAAATTCTCGTCAGAATTGTAAGCGACAGTATCTGTATGTCAACCTATAAACTCCTGAAGCAGGGCAAAAAACACAAGCGCTGTCCCCAAAACGTCGATACCAATCCCGTCATCATAGGGCATGAGTTTTCCGGGGACATAGTCGAAGTAGGAACCATGTGGCGGCAGGAATTCAAAGCCGGTGAAAAATTCGCCCAGCAGCCTGCCCTCAATTATAAAGGCAGCCTTGCCTCCCCCGGTTATTCCTATGAATTTTTCGGCGGCGACTCCACCTACTGTATCCTGCCCCGCGAGGTGATGGAACTGGGCTGCCTCCTTCACTACAAGGGAGACGCCTATTTCTACGCTTCCCTGGCGGAACCGGTAAGCTGCATCATCGGCGGTTATCACATGATGTACCATACCAACAAACAGAACTACAATCACACCATGGACATCAAACAGGGAGGCAGCGTACTGATCCTCGGCGGCGCGGGACCCATGGGACTCGGTGCGGTTGAATACCCCCTTTGCGACGGAAACCGGCCCGCAAAAATCGTCGTTACCGATGTGGACGACGGACGGCTGCGCCGGGCGGAACAACTTATCAGCCCGGAACTGGCGAAAAAACAGGGCGTGGAACTACGCTATGTGAATCCCCGCAATCACGCCGATCAGTACGCCTTCCTGATGAACATAACCGGAGGCGTGGGCTATGACGATGTGTTTGTCTATGCCCCTATACGGGAACTGGCGGAACTGGGAGACAAACTCATGGCCTTTGACGGATGCCTTAACTTTTTCGCCGGGCCCGAGGACAAAAATTTTTCCGCCATGATAAATCTGTATAACTGCCACTATACCGGGACCCATATTCTGGGAAGCACCGGCGGCAACACTGACGATCTTAAAGAGGCGCTCAAACTTTCCTCGGAAAAGAAACTGCGTCCTGCGGTGATGGTAACTCATATCTGCGGGCTTGACGCCGTTGCCGGGGCGGTGGCGAATTTGCCGGGACTGCGGGCGGGTAAAATCGTAACCTATACCCACATCAATATGCCTTTGACCGCGCTGGCGGATTTTGAAAAACTCGGCGAAAAAGATCCGTTCTTTACGGAACTCCACAAATGCTGCGAAGCTCATCAGGGGCTCTGGAACGCCGAAGCGGAATCGATTCTTCTAAAGCATTTTGGAGCGGCATGATGATCACCTTACAGGGTAAAGGCGTAAGCGGAGGGATAGCCAGGGGTCGGCTTGCCTTTCTTAAACGGCAAAGCCTTTCCGTTGAAAAGCGGCCCATAGACAACATTGATGAAGAAATAAACCGATTTAATACCGCGCGGCAGGCTGCGGCGGATCAGCTTGATACGCTGGCTGCGGCAATGGCGGACAAGATCGGGGAAGAAAACGCCCTGCTTTTTGAAATCCACCGGATGATGCTGGAAGACACCGACTATTGCGATCCCGTTATTGAGATCATCAAAACAGAAAAAGTATGCGCAGAATATGCCGTAAATACCGCCGGTTCCCGCCTTGCCCAGGAATTCGCCGGCATGGACGACGACTATATGAAGGCCCGGGCAATCGACGTGTACGACATTTCCAAGAGAGTAATAGGAATACTGTCAGGAGAAGGACAGGATCCTGGCCGAAACGATGAGCCGGTAATTCTTGCCGCCGATGATTTTACTCCCAGCGAAACTGCCCAGCTTGACCGGAGCAAGGCGCTTGCTTTGGTGTCGCGCCAGGGGGCGGCCAATTCCCACACGGCGATTTTCGCCCGCACCATGGGAATCCCGGCTATCATCTCCTTCGGGGCATTCCTGTCCGGGGACCTTTCGGGAAAGCAGGCGATTTTAGACGGCGAAACAGGAGTTTTGTACATTGACCCGGAACCGGAAATAATACGGGTATTGAACGAGAAAGAAGAACGGCAGCGGCAGGAAAAAGAAAAACTTGAAAAAGGACGGGGAAAGCCGACCCTTACCAGAAACGGCCGTTCCATGAAACTCTACGCCAATATCGGCTCCGCAAACGACGCCGATACCGCCCTTGCCGGGGACGCCGAAGGAATCGGCCTTTTCCGTAGCGAATTTCTCTACCTCGGCAGGGACGACTATCCTGATGAGGATACCCAATACGAAAACTACCGGAAGGTACTTGAAAAAATGGGAGAGCGCCAAGTGGTGATCCGTACTCTGGACATAGGCGCCGACAAGCAGGTTGACTACTTCCGCCTGCCCAAAGAAGAAAACCCCGCCATGGGTATGCGCGCGATCAGAATTTGCCTTACCCGCCCGGATCTTTTCAAGACCCAGTTACGCGCCATTTACCGGGCCTCGATGCACGGCAATGCGGCGATCATGTTTCCCATGATAAGCTCTCTTGACGAACTGCGGCGGGCCAAAGAACTGGCAAAAACGGTACGGGAAGAACTCACCGCTAAAGGCATTCCCTTTAAGGCCGATGTTCCCGTCGGCATCATGATAGAAACCCCAGCTTCGGCAGTCATAAGCGATCTGCTGGCAAAGGAAGCGGATTTTTTCAGCATCGGTACCAATGACCTGACTCAATACACCCTGGCCATAGACAGGCAGAACGATTCCATCGCTTCCTTCTGCGATACCCGCCACGAAGCGATACTGCGCCTTATCCGGCTGACCTGCGAAAACGCCCACAAGGCGGGCATCTGGTGCGGCATCTGCGGCACTTTGTGTGCGGACCTCTCGCTGGCAAAAACTTTTGTCGATATGGAACTTGATGAACTTTCTGTGGAGCCTTCTTACATACTAAAGTTGCGCGCGCTTATTGCCGAATGTTGAATTTTATACCCGGAGGAACAGGATAAAAATCAGTTTTCTGATCTTAACTCATGTTACGCAGGAAGAATAATATGAACCACGAACAACACGAACTTTTGAGGTTAAATCCATAGTTTATTCGTGAAGTTGCGGACCATGGTCCGATGAGGTTCGTGATTAAATTTATTCAATTTCGGCTCCGGTGCGTAAGCTGAGATCTTAATATCCAAAAAATTTAACCGCAGAACTTTACAGAGGGACTCGGCGGTTTATTCCGGCATCTTGAATCTCGTTGTTTTTAGAGGTATATTTAGAAGAGGCTTTTCCAAAACTTCAATTTTGGGAAAGCAACCTTGAAATTCGCAGTTTTGTCGAACCTTTGGGTTCACAGGTCGAAAGCCTGAAAAAACTGCAAAAGCCTACGGCTCAGAAGTATTGTATTATTGAGTTCTATCCATTGAGGAGCTATGCCAGTAAAGCGTGAAAACAAGACCGCTCAGGCGGCGGAAAATACGAAAAAAACGGTAAAAACAACCGTGACAAAAGCCGGAGCCCTGGCGAAGGCGGCGGCGAAAAAGACCGGGGCGGTTCCTGCGGCAAAAGCCGGAAGTCCGGCGAAAGCGGCTACCCAGACCAAGCCTGCGGCGAAAACGCCGGCGGCCTCCCCGGTTTACGACGAATCGAAGATCAAGACCCTCTCGTCCCTGGAACACATACGCCTGCGGACCGGGATGTACATAGGCCGCCTGGGAGACGGTTCTAACCCCGACGACGGCATCTACGTCCTTCTAAAAGAAGTCATTGACAACGCCATAGACGAGTACATCATGGGGAACGGGAAACTCATCGAGGTGCAGGTAAAGGACGGGATCGTGAAGGTCCGGGACTTTGGCCGGGGTATACCTCTGGGGAAGCTCGTGGAATGCGTGTCGGTGATCAACACGGGAGCCAAGTACAACGACGACGTGTTTCAGTTTTCCGTGGGCCTCAACGGAGTGGGGACCAAGGCGGTGAACGCCCTGTCCTCCCGCTTCCGGGTAATTTCCATCAGGGAAGGGGCCTTCGCCGAGGCGGTGTTCGAGCGGGGGATACTGAAAGGCGAGCGGAAGGGGAAGCTCAAAGAACGGCAGAAAGACGGTACCTATGTGGAGTTTACTCCGGACCGGGAGGTCTTTGGGGACTACGAATTTAACCTGGAGTTTATCGAGCGCCGTATCCTGAACTACACCTACCTTAACACGGGCCTTACCCTTTCTTTTAACGGCAAATCCTACCTTTCCCAGCGGGGACTCTTCGATCTTCTTACGGAGGAGACCGGGGAGGACGGCATTTATCCCATAGGTTACTACAAGGGAGGGCAGCCGGTTTCTGGTTCGGCGAACCAAGGTTCGTTGGAATTTGCCTTTACCCACACCAACAACTACGGGGAAGAGTATTTCTCTTTTGTGAACGGCCAGTTCACCTCCGACGGCGGGACCCATCTTTCGGCCTTTAAGGAAGGGTTCCTCAAGGGGATTCAGGCTTTTTTCAAGAAGGACTACCGCAGCGAGGATGTGCGGGAAGGCGTCATCGCGGCGGTGGCGGTTAAGATCAAGAGCCCGGTCTTTGAAAGCCAGACCAAGAACAAGCTGGGGAATTCGGACATACGTTCCTGGCTGGTTCAGGAAACCAAGGACGCCGTTGAGGACTGGCTTCACAAAAACCAGGAAGCCGCCAAGCGTCTTGAACAGAAGGTTATGGCCAACGAGAAGCTCAGGACGGAACTCAACGCGGTCAAGAAGGAAGCCAGGGAAGCGGCCAAGAAGATAACCCTCAAGATTCCCAAACTCAAGGACTGCAAGTACCATCTGGAAGACGGGGAGAAAGGCGAAAATTCCACGATTTTCATTACCGAGGGAGATTCGGCATCGGGTTCCATGGTATCGAGCCGGGACGTGATGACCCAGGCTATCTTTGCCCTCCGGGGCAAGGTGGAGAATATGTACGCCAAAAAGCGGGCGGCCATTTACAAGAACGAGGAACTCTACAACATGATGATGGCCCTGGGTATAGAGAACAACCTGGAGGGCCTCCGCTACGCCCGCGTCGTCATCGCCACCGACGCGGACTTTGACGGCTTCCACATCAGAAACCTCCTTCTTACCTTTTTCCTTTCGTATTTTGAGGAACTGGTGACTTCAGGCCGTATCTTTATCCTGGAGACTCCCCTTTTCCGGGTGCGGAATAAAAAGGAGACCCGGTACTGCTACAACGAAAAAGAGCGGGACGAGGCGGTGGCCGCCCTGGGGAGTACGAATGAAGTGACCCGGTTCAAAGGGCTGGGAGAAATCAACCCTAAGGAATTCGGCCAGTTTATAGGCGAGGATATGCGCCTTGTGCCGGTGTCCGTGAACACCCTTAAAGTGGTCCCCCAAGTTTTAAGTTTCTACATGGGCAAGAATACCCCCGAACGCCGGGATTACATCATGAAAAACCTGGTGAGCGACGCCGGATAGGGCCGCCCTTCGGCACAACGGAGCCCTTTGCCCTCTTTTGCCTTTAACTCTATGGAAGCTGAACAAACAAAGCTGGTCTCCAAAAATCTGCCATTTTGACAAGGGCTCGGCGCGGGATTAAAAAACGCCGCCCTGGTTTGGGGTGGCGACTGTTGCCAGAATTGCTACCAGAACAAACATGGCGTCAAACTAAATTTCGCTCATCAAACTTTCAAAAAAACACTATTACAGAAACGGCGCAGATTATTTTACTTATGTTACGCAGGAAGAATAATATGAACCGCTAACCAGAAGAACAACAAGAAAAATCTGATATTTTTTTCAGAATTTCCCCGGACAACTGCCGGCCCGGTTATGCACTTAATGCTTGCACTGCCATTGCCTCCGGCTCTTGTTGCCCGCCCACACGGAACGGCCTCTCCTCGTAATCCCTCCCCTGCTTCGCCGCCAGTAGGCGGCTCGGGCTCCGGTTTTGCTAGGTCATTTCGTTACGTTCCATTCCCACGGCAAAACTCCGCCGCAATTTGTCGGCCCTACGTGTTTGCAGGGCCGACAAACCGTCATATACAGCCGGAACGTTAGGCGCAATAATTTTTGAAATTTTCTACAAAATTGCTGAAAAATGACTTGACGAATAAAAAATAATGGTATAAAATTACTTCAAATGGGGTGATACCCCCTTGACAAAAGGAGAAATTTCGTGTATAATAATATAAACAGCAAACAGCAAACAGCAAACAGCAGTAGACCCTTCTTTATCTAAAAGAGTAAATTCGCTACGTTTTCTGTTAATCATTTTTGTAGTCATCATTCATAATGGAATTTCCGCAAAA
>JAITBO010000070.1 GCA_031283505.1 Treponema sp.
ATTAACGAAAAAGCGGTAAAGATGTTCAGTTTTATTTTTTGCGCCTTCTGCGCCGGCATCGCGGGGCTTATCGTCTGTTCCAACATAAAAGCTTCCGACGCGAATAACGCCGGCCTTAATATGGAACTGGACGCCATTCTTGCCGCAGTTATCGGTGGCACCAACATGGCCGGCGGTAAATTCAGCCTGGCAGGGGGCGTTGTCGGCGCGTTGTTGATACAAACCCTGACGACGACGATTTACTCTTTCGGAGTGCCGCCGGAAGTATCCCTGGTGGTTAAAGCCCTCGTCGTCGTCCTGGTCTGTTTCCTCCAGTCGAGCGTCGCGTCGGGTTTCTTTATCCGGGCGGGTGGACGCTTGAGCGGCCGCTCCAATACCGGAATTAGCGCCGATACGGCAAGAGGAAACCCGGCATGAAAAAGCTAAATGTTGAAGTTTTTGCCACCAAGTATCTCTCCGTAGTTGCGGCAACACTGCTGTTCTTTATCGCCTTTATCTTCGGTTCCGTTTCGTACCGGGGTTTCTTCGACGTTCAGACCTTCCTCAATCTGTTTATTGATAAGGCGTACCTGATCATTTCCGCGCTGGGCATGACCCTGGTGATACTTTCCGGCGGCATAGACCTTTCGGTCGGCTCCGTAGTTGCCCTTACCACGATGATTATCTCCTCCCTCACCGAATTTGCCCATATCAACCCCTTTGCCGCGGTTTTGATCGCTCTTATTGCCGGTAGCGCTATCGGTTTCCTTATGGGCTGTATCATTACCTGCTGGAATGTACCGCCTTTTATCGCTACCCTGGCGGGGATGTTTTTTGCCCGGGGTTCCTGTTATCTCATCAGCATCCAGTCGATCTCAATCAGCGACAAAACCTTGAGCGATCTTGCCATCTGGAAACTTCGTTTCGGCGCCGGTCCGGGGACCCCGTTTGTTTCGTTGAACGTGATAATAACCTTCATCATGATAATCGCGGTCATCTATGTTTCCCTGCATACCAAATTCGGGCGGAATATTTACGCTATCGGCGGCAACGAACAGTCGGCGATACTCCTGGGGATCCCGGTGCGGAAAACGAAGATCGCGATCTATACGGTGAACGGGTTCTGCTCCGCCGTGTCCGGCGTGGTCTTCAGTCTCTATATGTTGTCGGGTTACGGCCTTCACGGTCAGGGCATGGAGATGGACGCCATTGCCGCAGTGGTCATAGGAGGCACCCTGCTGTCGGGCGGCGTGGGCTATGTCTATGGGTCGGTGTTCGGTTCCCTTACCATCGCCATCATTCAGGCCCTGATCATGTTTAACGGCAGAATCAATTCCTGGTGGACCAAGATCACCGTGGGTATACTGCTTCTCCTGTTTATTGGCTTGCAGCGGTTTATTGTTATTCTGGGCAATAAAAAGGAATAGGATATTTGCGGGTCATTTGAAGTTTCTCTAATACCGTTGTCAATTAAGTTAAGATATATTCTGCAATAAACGAGTGGGGGTAGTGGAAGACCAAACGGAGGGAAATATGGACGCGCTAGGGGCACGTCGTGCCCAAGGCGCTGACATATAGACCGGAGTGCGGGGCTGGAGCGAGGGGGGAGCAGCGTCAAAAAAGGCTACATACAAGGTATTGTACTCTTAGCTTTTGGAATCCGCGCGCTCCCCCCCTTGCTTAATTTGTCGGCATTGTTTCTCTAATATTGGCGGCGCAGTAGCGGCGCAAAAGCGGCGCAATTTTTTTTTGCAAAAATCAGCTTTTTTTACTTTTTTTTATTGACAGAAATCCGGACTGGGTATAATATAAGATATTGCGTTAACGTACACGCAAATAAATCTTAGGAGGAGTGAAATGAAATTAGTAAAAGTGGTGTTATTGACGGCTTTGGCTCTGGTATTGGCGGGAAACTTGTTCGCCGGCGGGGGCGGTCAGACGCAGGCCGGGGGTGGAAAAAGCTTAATCGGCGTGGTGATGCCTACCCGGTCAGAGGAGCGATGGATTAAAGACGGCAACGCGGTCAAGGAAGGTTTGGAAAAATTAGGGTACGCTGTTGATTTGCAGTATTCGGACGACGATATTCCTACCCAGACCCGCCAGATTGACGACATGATCTCCAAGGGAGTAAAGGTTCTGGTTATAGCGTCCATTGACGGGTCGGCGCTTTCCAACCAACTCGCCAATGCCGCCGGGGCCAAGATTCCCGTAATCGCTTATGACCGGCTTCTGATGCAGTCCCCCAATGTGGACTACTATGTGTCTTTTGACAACTACAAAGTCGGCGGACAGATGGGCGATATTCTGATTACCGGCCTCAAACTGAATCAGGCGACCGTTGCGGATCCGGTTATCATCGAATTGTTCGCCGGTTCCCCGGACGACAACAACTCCATCGGATTCTATCAGGGCGCGATGGACAAGCTTAAATCCTTCTTTGACAAGGGAGTACTCAAAGTGCCTTCCGGCCAGATAGACCGGGCCGTAATCGGTACTCTGCGCTGGGATGCGGCGGAAGCCCAAAAACGCATGGAGAATCTGCTTTCGGCGCATTACTCCGGCAATGTCGTACTTGACGGAATTTTGTCTCCCTATGATCCTATCAGCTTGTCCTGTCTTGAAGCCTGTAAAGCCGTTGGTTATGGCAGCACCCCCGGTAAGCCTCTCCCGGTAGTGGGCGGTCAGGATTGCATTGTCGCTTCCTGCAAGTCTATTCTTGCCGGCGAGCAGTATGCCACCGTACTAAAAGACACCCGTTCTTTGGGCGCCGCCACCGTTACTCTCGTGGACACCCTTATGCAGGGCAAAACTCCTGCCGGTCTGGATACTTTAAGCTACAACAATGGGGTCAAGATAGTTCCCTCTTTGCTGCTTGACTCCGTTATTGTTACCAAGGATAATCTTAAGGCGGCGGTGATTGATACCGGGTATCATACCGCCGCAGAGCTTGGTCTTTAGGTCAGGGGTTTGCTCTAAAATCGCATTTGCGCATATAAATATATTGGAGTAGACCGTAGTCAATCCGCAAGGCCGCTGGCTTTGCGGATTGGTATTCATTAAGGAGCGTTTTATGCCCGATCAAGCTACGCTGCTTGAAATGAAAAATATTACAAAAATTTTCCCCGGGGTAAAGGCTCTGGATAACGTTAATCTCCTGGTAAAACAGCGGGAGATTCACGCCCTGGTGGGAGAAAACGGCGCAGGAAAATCAACCCTGGTGAAGGTCCTGTCCGGGGTCTATCCTTACGGTACGTATGAAGGCGATATTGTGTTTGAAAGCAAATCCTGCTTTTTTTCCGATATAAAACAAAGTGAAAAGGCCGGTATCGTGATTATTCATCAGGAACTGGCCCTTAGCCCTTATCTTTCTATTGCGGAAAATATTTTTCTGGGAGATGAACGGGCGAAATACAATATTATTAACTGGGACAAAACACATGATGATGCGCTTATATATATGCGGAAACTGGGGTTGGATGAAAACCCCAATATACCGGTGAACAGGTTGGGGGTGGGCAAGCAGCAATTGGTGGAAATCGCCAAGGCTCTGGCTAAAGATGCCAAAATTCTGATTCTCGATGAACCTACTTCGGCGCTTAACGAAAAGGACAGTGAACATTTGCTGCAAATACTGCGGGAACTTAGGGACCAGCATAATATTTCATCGGTGCTGATCTCCCATAAACTGAACGAAGTGGCCGAAGTGGCGGACAGTATCACTGTTTTACGGGATGGCAAAACTATCGAGACCCTTACAGTGGAACGTGCCGAGGATGGTACGGCGTCTATCAGTGAAGATCGGATTATCAAGGGCATGGTTGGCCGGGAAATTACCGACCGTTTTCCCAAACGGAACAATCCTATCGGCAGTGTCGTTTTTGAGGTGAGGAACTGGACGGTCTATAACCCCGACAATCCCGAGTGGAAGAAACTGGATAATGTGAATATTGCCGTGCGTGCCGGGGAGGTGGTGGGCTTGGCCGGGCTTGTGGGTGCGGGGCGCACCGAACTGGCTGTCAGTATTTTCGGCAAGTATTACGGCGCGAATATCAGCGGTAAAACTTTGATCGATGGCAGGGAAGTGAATCTAAATTCGATTCCTAAGGCGATTGAGCAGGGCCTTGCATACGTGACCGAAGACCGGAAGGAATTCGGCCTCGTGCTGATTGAGACTATCAAAGAAAACACTACCTTGGCAAAATTAAAAAAAATCGCCAAAGGCAGTGTTATTAACGAACACGATGAGATCCTCGCGGCTGAAGATTACCGTAAAAAACTCAATACAAAAACGCCATCAATCATGCAGCTTGCGGGGAATCTTTCCGGGGGTAACCAGCAGAAGGTGGTATTGGCCAAGTGGCTTTTCTCCGATCCCCGAATCCTCATTTTGGATGAGCCAACCAGGGGAATTGACGTGGGGGCCAAGCATGAAATCTACACGATCATCAATAATCTGGCGGCTCAGGGTATAGCCTGTATTCTCATATCCAGCGAAATGCCGGAAATCATCGGTATGAGCGACCGGATCTACGTGATGAGCGAAGGGCGGATTACCGCCGAATTGAAAGGCAAAACCGCGACGCAGGAAGAAATCATGCGTCATATTTTGTCCAACTGATTCGCAGGCGGGTCCATACCCAAGATCCCGCCTTTCGGCGAGAGAGCTTTAGGGCGTTTGGACTCGGCATAGTTTTGTTTGTTTGGGGTATGGACCCGCATAAAATCCATACCTTGCAGAACCACGATGCCCCTCCCTGAAGGGCAGGGAGAGGTATTGTACTGAGGGTTTATACCCTTGAGAATCAATAACCCTGCTGAAGTGCGGGGATGGACCTGCCTGCGAATCAGCCAAGCCTGCTGTAGAGCCGGTATTTGTGCGGAGGAGCTTTGAGGTGGAGAGAGCCATTAAAGGAGACGCAATGAATAACTTGTTTGTACTATTGAAGAAAAATTCAAGGCAATACGGCATGGTTATCGCGCTGACGGTGGCAATGATTTTTTTTGGCATACTGACGAAAGGTATTTTCTTTCGCCCAGTGAACCTGACCAACCTTGTACTACAGAACAGCTATGTGCTTATTTTGGCGGTAGGTATGCTGCTCTGTACCCTTACCGGCAATGTTGATCTTTCGGTCGGATCCATCGTCTGTTTTGTAGGCGCGGTGTGCGGGGTAATGATCGTGGATATGCATATAAATTCTTTTTTGGTCATGTTCCTGGCGTTGCTCATAGGGGCGGTTATCGGTATGTGGCAGGGTTTCTGGATTGCCTTTGTACACGTTCCCCCCTTTATCGCAACTCTGGCGGGAATGCTGGTGTTCCGCGGCCTGGGGCAGGTTATTCTACAAGGACAGACCAAGGCGCCCTTTCCAAAAGAGTTCCAGGTGATAGCTTCCGGTTATATTCCCGACCCGTTGGGAGGTCTTGTCATAGGTGAAACGAAGTTTCATCTCTTCTCCATTGTTATAGGATTGGTGATTGTCGCGTTCATCATCGTAAGCGAGATCAACAGGCGTAAAAGGCAAAAGGAGTATAGCTTTGATTTGCTGCCCAAAGGCCTTTGGATAGCAAAGATGGCAGCTATTGCCGTTGTCCTCATGGCTTTTACTGTTGTATTTGCCCTCTACCGGGGATTGCCAAATATTCTGGTTGTCCTGGGTATTCTTATTGTAGGGTATCAGTTTGTCGCATCAAAAACGGTTCAGGGCCGTCATATTTACGCCCTGGGCGGCAACGCGAAGGCGGCAAAACTTTCGGGAGTCAAAACCGAATGGGTGATGTTCTGGATATACACCAACATGGCGGTTCTTGCCGCAATGGCCGCTCTGGTTTTTGCCGCCCGTCTTAATGCGGCTACACCAAAGGCCGGTCAAAGTTTTGAGATGGACGCTATCGCCGCCTGTTATGTAGGGGGTTCGGCGGTATCCGGTGGTATAGGGACGATTATTGGGGCGGTGGTAGGCGGTCTCTTTATCGGCGTCCTCAATAACGGTATGTCCATCCTGGGCGTCAGTACGGACTGGCAGCAGGCAATTAAGGGGTTTGTGCTGCTGGCGGCGGTGGCCTTTGATCTGACTTCTAAAATGAAAAGTTCACATTAGGGTGCGTTTCCGCCGGTCATTGATAGTTTGACGGCACAACTTGCAATCGTGGAAGAGAGGCGCATTGTTATTACTATGACAGTAAAAGAAATCGCTGGACTTGCAGGTGTGTCTATAGGAACAGTGGATCGGGTGATCCACCGGCGGGGCCGAGTTGCTCCTGCTACCCTGGTCAGGGTGCAAAAGATAATTGATCAATACGAATTTATACCGAACCCTCTGGCCGGGAGCCTCAAGCGGAACAGGGCTTACCGTTTTATCGCCCTGTTGCCCAAAAGAAATCAGGACGCGGGGTATTGGAGTCAGGCACTGCATGGTATATTGGAAGGGGCGGAGGAAATTGCCCCTTTAGGCGTGGAAACAGAAATATTGGAATACGACCGGTATAATCCCCGGGAATTTCAAGTTCTTTCTGATGCCGTACTGGAAAAGAAGCCGGACGGGCTCATTTTTCCTCCTATCAGGCCGGAAAAAACCAGGGTCTTTATCAATAAAATCCAGGACATGGGCATTCCTTATATTTTTTTTGACGCCGATATTCCGGACATGAATCCTCTCTGCCGTATAGGTCAGGACCCTTTTAAAGGCGGTTACCTTGCGGGCCGCCTGATGCGTCTTTTTGCGGGGACCATCACCGATCCTGTCGGGATATTGGACGCTCATGGCGAGGATTACCATATTACCCGGCGCCGGGATGGTTTTGTGCAGTATGCGCAGGAATACAAATTTCCTGTGATTGTTAAGGAATATTCCGATTTTCGCGGGACTGAAATATCAAAAGAAGAAATAGTTTTTTTTATGAAAAAAAATACGGATATTGCAGGCTTATTCATTACCAACTGTATGGTACACCGGGCATCTGCGGCGTTGAAGTCCTTCAAGGGCCGCCGCAAATTGATCCTTGTAGGTTATGATCTCATTTCCAAGAACAGACGGTTCCTCAAGGACGGAGACATCGATGCAATCATCTCCCAGCGTCCTGCGGAACAGGGTCGTGAAGCTGTACGGTATTTGTACCAATTTGTTGTTTTGAAGAAGAATATCCAGCCTAAAGTAAAGATTCCCCTGGATGTCTATATCAAGGAAAATGTCCTGGTTTAAAAATGTAATTAGAATGGAAAATTTGAAAAATGAAGAAGTTATTGACAACTATTTAAACCGGGTGTAAGATACAAGTCGGTGTGTACATATATGCAAAATCTTATCAAGGCAAAGGTGCGCGGTATGGAATTATCTTCCGGACAAATAAAAATTAACGGGAAAATATTTCTTGGGATTGAACTGGGGTCTACCCGTATCAAGGCGGTATTGATCAATGAAAATTTCGATCCCCTTGCGTCGGGGAGTCATGACTGGGAAAACAGGCTTCTGGACGGCGTTTGGACCTACAGTTTTGACGATGTTTGGGCCGGACTTCAAGGTTGTTTCCGCAGCATGGCTCAGGATGTGGAGGCCCGTTATAAAGAAACTGTAAGCAGTCTGCAAATAGCGGCTATAGGTATCTCCGCCATGATGCATGGGTATCTCGTGTTTGATAAAGATGGAAAACAGCTTGTCCCCTTTAGGACCTGGCGAAACACCATGACCGAAAAGGCTGCGGCGGAGCTTACGGAAAAATTCGGCTTTAATATACCCCAGCGGTGGAGCATAGCCCATCTTTACCAGGCTATTTTGAACAAGGAACCTCATGTAAAAGACATTGCTTTTCTGACTACTCTTGCCGGTTACGTACACTGGAAACTGACGGGCAGGAAAGTGCTGGGTATTGGCGACGCTTCCGGCGTATTCCCTATAGACGGTGCGGTGAACAACTACAATTCCCGTATGATCGGGCAGTTTGACAAGATGACCGGGGATCCGGGCTGGAAGCTGGAAGGGATTCTCCCCTCGCTATTGAACGCCGGGGACGATGCGGGGACCCTTACCGAAGAAGGAGCCCGGCTGCTCGATCCTTCGGGGGCTTTGAAAGCGGGGATTCCTCTTTGTCCGCCCGAAGGCGACGCGGGAACCGGCATGGTCGCAACGAACAGTGTCGCGGAACGGACCGGGAATGTTTCTGCGGGAACATCGGTGTTCACCATGGTAGTGCTGGAAAAGGATCTTTCAAGGGTATATACGGAAATTGATATGGTCACTACCCCCGGTGGAAAGCCCGTAGCCATGGTGCATTGTAACAGTTGTACTTCTGATCTGGACGCCTGGGTTAACTTGTTCAAGGAAGCTGCGGAACTTTTTAGTCCCAAAATCGAAAAGAAGGAACTCTACGATTTACTCTATTACCGGGCTCTTAAAGGGGACGCGGACGCCGGCGGTCTTTTGTCGTACAATTACTATTCCGGGGAACCTATCACCGGCCTTGAACAGGGAAGGCCTCTTTTTACACGCACACCGGACAGCTGTCTTTCTCTGGCTAACTTCATGCGGACCCTCCTGTATTCAACCATGGCCACTTTGAAAACGGGCATGGATATTCTTCTAAAACAGGAGCGTATACATCTTGATCGTCTCCTGGGGCACGGTGGGTTTTTCAAAACCGAAGGAGTCGGTCAGCGCTTTATGGCTGCCGCCCTGGGCGTCCCCGTGGGCGTGATGGCTTCCGCCGGCGAGGGCGGCGCCTGGGGGATAGCCCTCCTTGCGGCCTATATGCTTGAAAAGGAGGGGATGACTCTGGAAGAGTTTCTCGCACAAAAAGTGTTCATCCTGAATTCCGGAACATGGGCGTCTCCCGAGGCGAAAGACGCCCAGGGGTTTGAGGCTTTTATGAAGCGTTATACGGAAGGATTGGCTATAGAAAAGGCCGCCGTGGAGCATCTAAAATAAGGAGGCAAAGAAATGATTGATTTAAAGAAATACGAATTTTGGTTTATCGTGGGAAGTCAGGACCTTTATGGGGACGACGCCCTGAAACAGGTGGCGGCCAATGCCAGGATAATGGCTGAAGAACTTGCCAAAGATCCGCTTCTGCCGGGAACTCTGGTCTTGAAGCCCGTGGCCATTACACCCCGGATGATACGGAAACTGTTCGCTGAGGCGAATGCCGCAGAAAATTGCGCGGGTATCATTACCTGGATGCACACTTTTTCTCCGTCAAAGATGTGGATTCAGGGGTTGGCTCTGAACAGCAAACCTGTTCTGCATCTTCATACTCAGTTTAACCGGGATATTCCCTGGTCCTCCATAGACATGGATTTTATGAACCTAAATCAGGCGGCCCACGGGGACCGGGAGCATGGGTATATTTACGCTCGTATGCGGCTTCCCCGGAAGGTGGTGGCCGGTCACTGGCAAGAAAGCGAGGTGCGCCGCCGCATCGGCGTGTGGATGCGGGCGGCATCGGCGGCCCTGGACGGGAGAAACGCAGTTGTCCTGCGTCTGGGTGATAACATGAGGGAAGTTGCCGTTACCGAAGGTGACAAGGTGGAAGCCCAGATCAGATTCGGCTGGCAGGTGAACACTTGGGGCATAGGGGATCTTGCCGACACCTTCGCCCGGGTAAGTGATGGCGAGGCAGAAAAACTGTTGGGAGAATACGAAGGAAAATACGAATTTTCGGCGGAAGTAAAATCACCGGGGCCGGCGCGTCAGGCGGTGCTGGAACAGGCGAAGATAGAAATCGCGCTCAAGGCTATGCTCGAAAGAGAAGGGGCCGGGGCTTTCACCACTACTTTCCAGGACCTCCACGGTCTGCCCCAGCTTCCGGGCCTCGCGTCCCAGCGGCTCATGGAACAGGGGTACGGTTTTGGCGCCGAAGGGGACTGGAAACAGTCCATGCTGGTCCGTGCCGCCAAGGTTATGGCTTCGGGCCTTGCCGGGGGCGTCTCTTTTATGGAGGACTATACCTATCACTTTGAGCCGGGGAAGGAAGCGGCTCTGGGCGCCCATATGCTGGAAGTGTGTCCGACTATCGCCGGCAAAAAGCCCCGGCTGGAGGTGCATCCTCTGGGTATAGGCGGTAAAGCCCCGCCCGCCCGTCTGGTTTTTGATGCGGCGGCAGGTCAAGCGGTATTGGCTACCCTGGTAGACCTGGGCGACCGTATGCGTATGGTGGTCAACGATGTGGAGACTATTGAAATTGAACAGGCGATGCCAAAACTCCCCGTGGCCAGGGCCTTGTGGAAGCCCTATCCCAGCCTTAGGGACGCTGCGGAATCATGGATACTTTGCGGCGGCGCTCATCATTCGGTTTACACCGCCGCCCTTACCTCGGAATATTTCCGGGACTGGGCGGAAATGATGGAAGTCGAATTCGTCCACATCGGCAAAGAGACTAACCCTGTTCGCCTTAAAGACGAACTCCGCTGGGCCGGCGCCTATTGGTCCGGACGCTGAAAAGAGACGGAAGGTATTTGTATGGATGCGTATAAGACGCTGAGAGAGGAAGCTTACGAAGCGAACATGGAGATACTCCGGCGGAATCTGGCGATCTACACCTGGGGCAATGTGTCGGCTTTTGATCCCGGCTTAGGGGTTTTTGTCATAAAGCCTTCAGGCGTTGCCTATGAGGAGTTAAAGCCCGAATTCATGGTGGCGGTTGACCTTGACGGGAAGGTCCTTGACGGAAAACTGCGGCCTTCTTCCGATACCGAGACTCACCGCATCCTTTACCGGGAATTCAGCGGCATACGCGGGGTGACCCATACCCATTCGCCTTACGCCGCAGCCTGGGCACAGGCGCGGAAGCCGGTGCCGGTCTTCGGTACCACCCATGCGGACTACGGCGCTGAAGCTATCCCCTGTTCCGAATACATGGGCGAAGAAGCAGTCAGGAACAACTACGAATTGGAGACGGGAAACCTTATCGTAGAGACTTTCAGGAAACAGGGTAAAAACCCCCTTTATATGCCCATGGTTCTGGTTGCGGGTCACGGCCCCTTTACCTGGGGGAACAGCGCGGCCCAATCCATTTACCATGCCGCAGTGCTGGAGGAAATCTGCAAAATGGCTCATCTGACCCTCGTCCTGGACCCCTTGGCCGGTGAATTGCCCGCGCACATCAAACGCAAGCACTGGGAGCGGAAGCATGGTCCGGGCGCGTATTACGGACAGGGTGACCGCTGATATTTAGTCAACAATGCCAAACCGAGAGAAGTCATGGGGGTATAAGGCGGCTTTGAGTACCAGGGTGTTTCCGGCGGTGATGTATATGGGGATAGGAGTCTCTACGATTATTTCTCTTGTAGATGGTTCGTAAATCTCCATATGCTTCTCGCTCCTGTGGGTAAGGGTATTTTATAACATTACTTTTAACTTAATCAACCTACTAGTAGGTTGACAAGACTAAAGAACAGGATATAAACTATGAAGTTTTATCCGGGCATCCTCTGCCGTAAACTGCCACTTCACTATCTTCTGCTTCTCATTGCGGCCTATCTGCCATGCCGCAAGCTCCCCCTTGAGTTTTTCCAGCG
>JAITBO010000093.1 GCA_031283505.1 Treponema sp.
TGCCTCAAAACTCAAAATCTAGCCTAAAGCCAAGGGAGCCCTGCCGGGCGAGTATGCCCGGACGCTCGGGTATCTCGCAAAATCCTCCAAAACACGCCGGAAGGCCCCGGGAATGGGCACAAAACACTCCCTGCCAACGGCTTGCTTGGGTTTGCGGATCTGGCTTCAGCCGGATTTCCTGGTTTTCCGGTACACTTTTTTCGGCTTGGTTTCATTTTGATGCATTACGGGGGATGTTTTTTATAAATAGGGATTGGGATAGGTACGATAGACGAATCCGGCATAGATGGCGGCGCGGGGTTTTTGGACGGCTTTGATTTCGACGCCCGGTATTTCTTTTACGGCAAACTCGGCGCTTTTGCGGATATGGGTTTTGACGGCGTCGAGGTAAAATATACGAGCAGTTCAAATACTTGGGCCAAAGTGGTTTACAGCGGTATCTTTACCTTCGGCCTTACTGCAAATTATTTCAATAGTTGTGTACCTGGTCTATTGCCATTTGCTGATGAGGCATGGGGCTGTGCTTCTTCGCTGCCGCCCCTTCGCCTGAAATACCCTTGTCAAATTTTGCCCAGTCAACCGGGGCCTGCACAAGATCGTAGTAGCCCAATTTACCGACCGGCGGAGTCTGGCCCTGAATGGTGTTTTCCGCTTCCTGATTAAATCCGTTCAGGGTGGTGTCTATCCAAAGCCGGTATTCAAAACTCACCTTTTTGCCGGGTTCGTCAACATCAAAGAAAGTTTTGCCGGAAGTCGAAAGGAAGGTGTCCACCGCCGGTTTGTCGATACGGGCATCGGCCTTATAGCACTTGCACTGGACGGCCCAATAGCCGCCGAATTTGGTACGGATAACCAGGTCTATTCCGGTATCCTTGCCGCTGAAATCCTTGCGGGAGGGGAATTCCGGCCAGAGCCACACGTCACGGAATTCATTGTCATAATGACGGTAGGTTTTGAGAAAAATCTGCATAAGACGCTCGAAGCGGTAGCCCTTGTCCCGCTCGGAGAAGGAGATGTCCCGGTATTTTTGCAGCAGGGTATCAAAAGCGGTCATGCCGTTATTACCTTCATACCCGGTGACAGCAAGCCACTACCCGCCCGGCTACCCTGATGTTCTCTAACTCGCCGCCGGTAAAGCGGCAGGGTTCGTAGGCGGGGTTGGCGCTGATGAGGGTGATTGTCTGCGGGGTAAAGTCTACCCGCTTGACCACGAGGCTGTTGCCGATTGAAACGACATAGATACCGTTACCTTCGGTAATGCCGGGATGGAAAATGACTATATCGCCGTCATTGATACGTTCCTCTATCATGCTGTCCCCGGCTACACAAACGGCCAACAACCGTTCCGGGTTATAAGGGACTATGAAAAACCGGGGAACCTGAAAACACCGGCTGCCGGTACAATCCTGTACGTCTACGCCGTGCCCGGCTGCGGCTTGCTGTTCCAATAACTCAATCTCTACCGTGTCACTTTCAAGGCCGGAGGAACCTTCCCCGGTAAGGAACCAATGGAGGTTGACATGGTAGGCTTGGGAGAGCTTTTCAAGTACGGCCCTGGAAGGTTTGAGCAAGCCCCTGGAAATCTGGTAGCCCATAGCCTTTGAAAGCCCCAGGCTCTCGGCAAAGGCTTGGCGGTCAAGCCTGATTTTTTGCGGATAAAATTAAATCGTTCCGTTTCATTCCCCATTAGAAAACCTTTTTCGTTGGTATATAATTTCTATACCTATATATATTATACCCTATACAGTGAAAGACTGTATAGAGGGGTTGCGTTACGACTAGGGTTGCAGCCCCGGGCTTATAAAAACCTTTAACCTCTAACTCCGCCAAAAATTAGGTGTCCTATGACATAATTCATTATTACATATAGAGTTAGCAAGAACACAGGCAACCTAAAAATAGCGGAGTTAGGGGTTAACCTCTGCCCTGCGGAAGAAAAGCATATCGATTTTTCCCAGGTACCAGAGGATTCATTAACCACAATATATGAGCAGGAGAATACTATTTTCTTGAAGACCGTACGCTTGAAACCATCCTGAACGTTTTGTCTTCCCCGAGTTGTGAAATATCGGTCTGTTTAGCTGGAAATTAATTCAGTATCCAGCATCACTGTTTTCGGTATGGGGTTCTTTATGTTTCCCCGCAGCCGTTTCAGCATCATCTCCCCGGCCTGGGTTCCCAGGGCTGTCGGATTCTGCACTACCGCAGGGACAGGAAAGGAAAACAAATGGCGGGGATCATCCACGCTGAAACCGGCCAGGCTATATTCATCCGGAACCGAAAGCTTCATCTGGCTGGTGGCGATGACTATCCCCTCCAAAAGATAGGTGTTACAGGCCAAAATACAACGGGAACAATCGGGCTTTTTAACGATTTTTTCCAAGGCTTGGGCGGCATCGACTTTGGATCGCAAATTTACCAAAGAATACTCATCCTCCAGGACCAGCCCCGCTTCAGCCAGGGCCTTCCGTACGCCGTTTAGACGGTAATGCATGTTAACCGAATTTTCCAATCCGTTAAAAATGGCAAAACGCCGATGTCCCTTGTCCAGCATGTACCGGGCAAGAATATAGCCTGAGCGCAAGTTATCTTCTGATACCATATCGGCCGGAATTTCCGGTTCAAGACGGTCAAAAAGCATGAGCCGGAGAAAATAGGATAAGACCTCTTTAATATATTCTGTGTTCTTCCCACAGGGGACCAGCATAATACCCGCGCAACGGCTTCTTATCATATCATCCATATAGCGGCGTTCCTTATCGGGATCGCCGCCAGTATCGCAGATCATAACCGTATAAGTGTACATATAAAAAAGATTACAGATCGCTTTGCAGGCCTCACTAAAAAAATGGTCGGATATATCGGGAAGGATAACCGCTATGATATTGGTCGATTCGCTTTTCAGATTTTGAGCGAAAGGATTGGGGATGAAATTGAGCTCCCTGATTGCCTTACTCACCGATACTGCCGCAGCCGGTCTGATACTGGTGGGATCGGTAAGATAACGGGATACGGAACTTATG
>JAITBO010000113.1 GCA_031283505.1 Treponema sp.
TAAACGCACATGGACTAATGTCCGGCCCGGTTTTTCCAGTAAATCCAAGGAAACTGTTCCAAAAACTGAAATTTTGGAACAGCCTCAGTTATAAACAAAAAATTGACTATAGGTGTACCTTAACCGGTTTATGGGGGAGTTTCCGGGTAAAGTTGTTGGTTCTTAAAGAATCTTGAGGTGAGTATAGGGGATTTTGGGTTTCTTCTACCCGTAACGCAGAAAAAATTTAGGAGTTATCTATGCAATATCAACAAGTTAAAGAGATTGGGCTTTAGAATATATCGTAAATTAAGGCAAATTATATACTTTTTCATACATTTTACCTGGAATTCATTACAGAATCGGGTAGAAGCCAACAGGCGACTTTCTTAACTTGTTGACATTGGTTATAATTCGTAAAAACCGGTAACTTTTCGAAGATTGAGAGTAAACGCCGATGCCCTGCATTCAGGGCGGATTTTCTTGCCTTTTAAAGAAAAAAATGCGATATTAATAGGTATGAGGTTCTCCGCGCAGCCTCGTTCCAGCAAATTATAGTATCCTATTAGAGGCGTTCCCAAAACCGTGCGTGTTAGCGCACAGTCAATTAGTTTAGGAAAAACCTCTATAATTCAATCTTTAAAAAGGCGGGTATATGGCTGAACAAAGTGTAGTCCCTATTGATCAGATTCTTCCAAACAAGCTGCCTCTGGTCGCCCTTATGGGGCGTCCAATCTTTCCGGGAATATTTACCCCCATCATGATCGGGAACCCTGTGGATGTAAAGGTCATTGACGATGCGGTGGCTGGGGACGGGATCATTGGCCTTGTGATGCTTCAGAATGAAACCGAGACCCCCGTTATCACCGATCTCTACAAGATGGGAACCGTAGCGAAGATCGTCAAGAAGATCAATCTTCCTACCGGCGGGGTGAATATCTTCATCTCTACCCTCAAACGCTTCAGGATCAAAAAGACCTTGTCTGCTTCCAATCCTATCATTGCGGCGGTAACCTATCAGGAGGATGAAGAGGACGATACCAGCGAGGTCAAGGCCCTGACCCGGGCTCTCATCAGCGAAATGAAGCAGATTTCTGAGAACAACCCCCTCTTTTCCGAAGAGATGCGGCTCAACATGATCAACATCGATCATCCCGGTAAGATCGCCGACTTTATCGCCAGCATACTCAACATAGATAGGACCGAGCAGCAGAAGATACTGGAGATCCTCAATGTCCGCAGACGTATGGAGCAGGTTCTGATCTTCATCAAGAAAGAACAGGAACTCTTGAAGATTCAGAAGCGGATTCAAAAAGAAATCAACGAAAAAATCGAAAAATCCCAAAGGGATTACTTCCTTAAAGAAGAACTCAAGGCTATAAAGACCGAACTGGGGATGACCACCGACGCCAAAAGTTCCGAATACCAGCGGCTCAAAGAAAAACTGGATGCCTTTAAGTTTGAAGGCGAAATAAAGGAAGTGGTAGACCAGGAACTTGAAAAGTTCAGCCTCATGGACCCCAATTCAGGCGAATTCATCGTTACCCGGAACTACCTGGACGTGATCGTGAACCTCCCATGGCAGGAACCCAAGCCGGAGACTTTCGAGCTTAAGCAGGCCCGGGACATTTTGGAGGAAGATCACTACGGCCTTAAAGATGTAAAAACCCGTATTGTGGAGTATCTGGCGGTCCGTAAGCTCAGGAAGGACACAAAAGGGTCGATTATCTGCCTGGTTGGACCTCCCGGCGTCGGTAAAACCTCGGTCGGGCGGTCCATAGCCCGGGCCTTGGGGAAACAGTTTTTCCGTTTCTCTGTCGGGGGTATGCGGGACGAGGCCGAAATCAAGGGTCACCGCCGTACTTATATAGGCGCTATGCCCGGAAAGATCATCCAGGGCCTTAGGATCGTCAAGGACCGGGCTCCTGTCTTTATGATAGACGAAATCGACAAGATGGGCGCCAGTTTTCAGGGCGATCCGGCCAGCGCCCTCCTGGAAGTCCTGGACCCGGAACAGAATTCAAATTTCCGGGATCACTATCTGGATCTGCCCTTTGATATTTCCCACATCTTCTTCGTCGTCACCGCCAATACTTTGGACACTATTCCGCCGCCCCTTCTGGACCGTATGGAAATTATCCAGCTTCCGGGTTATATAGACACGGAGAAGCTCGAAATTGCCAAACGCTACCTGGTTCCCAAGAGCCTGGAGAAAAACGGCCTTAAAAAGAGCCAGGTCAAGTACACCAAGGATTCTCTGCTCCACATCGCCAACGGCTATGCCCGCGAAGCAGGGGTCAGAACTTTCGAGAAGAACCTGGACAAGATACACCGCAAGCTGGCCAAGCAGATAGTGGAAGCTGATGAAGCGCAGTCCCCTGTTGCCAGAGAACCGCTTCCCGGCGGCAGAAAAGCGGCTTCCGCGGAGAAAGCCGAAACGCCCGTCCTGGGAACGAATGCGGCAGAGGCTAAGATTCCGGAGACAAAGGTCCCTGAGACGAAAGTCCCTATAAAATTTACCATAGACAAAAAGCTTATAGAGAAGCATCTGGGCAAGCCTATCTTCCCCGAAGACATCGTAAAAAAGGCCGACCGTCCGGGTATGTCCGTAGGGCTGGCCTGGACCAGCATGGGTGGTGACACCTTGGTCATTGAGGCCACCTCTTTACCCGGCAAGGAGAATTTTACCCTTACCGGCAAGATGGGGGAGACCATGAAGGAAAGCGCCGCCATTGCCATGACCGTGGCTCGGAAGCTTGCATCGGAACGCTACGGCGTGGCATCCGAGTGGTTTGAGAAGAACCATATACACCTACACATCCCTGAGGGGGCCACCCCCAAAGACGGTCCGTCCGCCGGGATCACTATGGCTACGGCCCTGCTCTCCCTGTTCCGCAGCCGGATCATCACGGACCGGCTGGTCATGACCGGGGAACTCAGTCTGACCGGCCAGGTCCTGCCCATAGGCGGCTTAAAGGAAAAGACCATTGCCGCCCGGCGGAACAAGGCCAAACACATCGTTATCCCCAAACAGAACCTTAGGGACCTGGACGATATTCCCGATCATGTAAAGCAGGGCATCGAATTTCATCCGGTGGAACGGTTCGATGAAGTGTTGACCTTAGCGTTGCCCGATTAGGGCCCGCCCTGGTCTAGTATCCCGACATGATTAAATCTGTGGGTTTGGGCGCATCCGGCGTACACGCCGGATCGGGCTATCCGCTCCAATTCCTCGTGTTTTTAGGCGTTCCGCCTAAAAGCACTGCGGGATTTCCGCTCTATCCCTTGCGCTTCGCTGTGCGATACGATATCCCGCCAGGAAGCAAAACCACATTTTCATAGCTGTCGGGATACCAGGGGGAATCTTGTATATACACCCTAAGCTGGCGGCCTTTACCGCCGCCCTGGAAACTCTGTTCCACGAGGCGGACGAGTTTCTGGAAGACGAGTGGGGCGGCTCTTTTCCTCTGCATCCCAACCGTCCCGGCAGGGGAACCACCTTTAACCCGGAAATGGACGGCCTCTTTGAGGTAGCCCCGGACTTTACCTTGGGCATAGGCTCCGAGAAAGGCCGGGGTTACCGTGTTTCTTTCCGGGCGGCCACCCTGGAACGGGTTCCCCCGGAGCAGGCGGAATTCCTGATGGAACAGGCCGCAGCCTTCATCAAGCGCAAGCTCCCTGAATATTTTCCTGGCCGCAGCCTGGAAGTGGTTCGGGATGGGACGAGTTTTAAAATAATCGGGGATTTTTCCCTGGGATACACCTCTTGAAATTCCTCCACCACTGCGGTAGGGTTCCATTTAGAGGTTGTTTCCGACTCAATGTTCTTTCCGCAAACTTAAAATCAACGTTATTAAGGAGTATTAATGATGAAAAAACATATTTTTTTCTTATTGGGTCTGAATGCCATCATGTTCTTGTTTATGGGATGCGGTAGTTCCCCAAAGCCGGTTTCGGCGAATACTGTGCGGGATTTGCCGGCTTTTGTATCAAATCCCCCTGCGGCTGCATATATTATCTTTGGAATCGGCGGCGTAAAAAAAGCTAACGCCCAGCAGTCAATTCAGATCGCGGACAGAAGGGCCCGCCAGGACATAACGGGGCAGTTGAGCTTCATTGTTCAGGGTATGATAGCCGATTATTCCCGGAAAGCAGGAATTGAAAACAGCCAAACCATCTCGGAATTTCAGAAAGCTGTAAATCAGCAGTTGCTTAACGCCGAGCTTATGGATGCTCATCTGATAAAGCGGGAACCGGCAAAGGAAAAGACTCTATATTCTCTGTTTATCCTGAGAAAAGAGGATGCTCTTAACTATATTATGGATATTCTGGACAGCGAAGCTTCGCTGTTCAGCGAATTTAAAGACGTAAATTTTTTTGAGGAGATGTCAGACTATTTGTTCGAAGCCCAGACAAAGCCGGCGATAATAGTGAATTAACCCTTCGGCTGTTTTCCAGGTAGTGGGCGAAAGATGTTGTTTACCAAATAATTCTCTGAAAGAACCAAAAGTTTATTACGAGAGCGACAACTATTTTATGCATCCGAGGGTCTTGGGAGAAACATATCCCTTTGCGTACTAAACGGGAACTCCACGTCCGTAATGACAGGTGTTTTCTCTCTACCTTTTGCGTGTTCTCTTTACCCGTCATTACTTCGCCGTTACTAACACGCGGCTGATAAGCAAAGTTATTGTCGGTATATACAATCTTTATATCAAATGGCCGTAATAAGGCTAAAAGTTCATCCAGGTTTTCATGTTCCCGCGTGCCGAAATGAAATGCTAACGGTTCGCCGGTAGTATGGTCTAGTGCCCACCAAAGCCAATATTGATGAGATTTGTCCCCTACACATCTCATCATCTCGTCCATTTCCGCTTCTTTAACCGACACAAACTCAACCGTAATGTCCCCGTTCCGGCGGATGTTCAGGTAATCGTACTTGACATACCATAACAACGGTTCGATGCTCCTCAGCGCATCGGTAACGGTGTCCTTGGCTATCCCCAGCGTTCGGGCCGTTGCCCGCGTTCCGCTTCCATTGATTATCGAAAAAAATATACGTGAGCGGATATGTGGATCGTATGCGTTGTAGGTATAATGTTCAACAAATGTCTTATGCCGGCACTTTTCATTGCCGCACAAAAAGCGTTGTTTTCCATTCCTGGATGTTCCATTCTTCTTTACAATGTCGGTTCCGCAATGGGGACATTTTACCGGCGCTAATACCATTATAATCCTCCTTGTCATTGCTTTGATGACTATATTATGAGGCTTTCCCAAAACTGAAGTTTTGGGAAAGCAACCTTGAAATTTGCAGTTTTGTAAGGCTGAAAGGCTGAAAGCCTGCAAGCCTGCAAGAACCTGCCCCAAAACCGTGCGTGTTAGCGCACTGTCAATTAGTTTTGGGACAGGCTCTTATATCATGGCTTTTATCCGCTTTCAACGCCTTTCGCCCACTACCGTTTTCTATAGTAAAAGCCCGTAAATACGAGCCTACTCAAGAGACGCGAGTCCTTGCAAGGCTATGGGGTCTTCGGGTTCCAGTTCCAGAACGGTACGAAAGAAGGCGGCGGCTTTATCGGGGTCCCCTTTTCTCATAGCCAGGACCCCCAGATTGGAGATGATCTTCACGTTTTCCGGTTCTTCCCTCAGGGCGAATTCAAGCTCTTTCCGGGCGGCGGCGTAATCCCCCTGTTCCATAAGACAGATGGCCAATTCATTCCTGGCGTCGCTGTTATCTCCCCCCAGAGCTATAGTCTTTCTAAAGGCGGCTGCCCCGTCTTCCCAGCGTCCCAGCTTCCGCAGGGCCCAGCCCAGGAGAAACCATCCGTTCCAGACATCGCTGTGGCGTTGCAGGAAATTTTTCACCTTGAAGAGCCCCTCCTCCGTATCTCCTATGCGGATACAATCGTAGGCTTCCCGGAAAATTTCATCATCCAGGCTGCGGCTTTCGATTTCCCGGACAAAAGAAGCGGCCCTGTCTTTTTTCCCCGAATCATCCGACAGGGGAATATAGGCGGAAAAATATTTCTTGGCTTTATCGAAATTCCGCCGTTTCATGTAAAAGAAACCAGCGTTAAACAGGGCGTTGGGGAATGGCGGGTTCTGAGCCAGGAGTTTCCCATAGACTTCGTGGGCTTGAGCGTTTTGAGTTTCCGCTTCTTTCCCCCGGCCAGCCTGTTCCAGGGCATCCGCCCGGTTTTCCAGGATAAGAGCCCGGTTCAGGAGCACTTCCGGCGCCAGGGGGAAAAGCCCTTCCAGGGCCGCTATTATTTCCAGAGCCAGGTTATAATCGCCGTTACGAGCCTTCAAAATAGCCGCTTCGGTAAATTCCCCCATGATACCGGGCTTAACCGCCAGCACAAAGCGGCGGTAATAATCTATATCCTCATCGTCCAATCCCGCCGGCCTAACGGCAACTGACGCCACAACCCGTATCATCCCGGAAAGGATCATCTCCCAGGAAAGGTTCTCCAGGTCCAGGGTACTTTCACCCGGAGGCAGTTCCACCGGAATAGGAATGGCCGGATCTATGGAAAAACCCGCCTCCTCATCTTCATGATGAGGAGAATAGTCCCCTTCATCGTGGGAATGGCTGGTGAGGATTTCAATACGGTCCCTTAGGGATTCCGGCGCCGATAAAAAAACGATACGATTCGGGATGTCCATATCGGCCTTATGACGCCGTTTTGGCGGCAGGAGCGGTTGCCGCCGCAGGGGCAGGAGCGGGGCTATCCACCGGAGCGGGAACAGGAGCCGGAACCGGCGTGGCTGAAGATTGGGCGTCTCCAATCCTGTGAATCTGGCTTAGATAATCGTTAAGCCGGAGCTTATATCCCATAGGAACGATGGACTCGTTGAATTCAATGGCCAAAGCCAGGAGATCTTTCCGGCCTTCTACGTTTTCGGCCCGGACGAACTTTCCCTGAATCAAAAAACCCTCCCTGGGATCGTCAAAGTTGATGCGTAAGGCCGAATCTTTGTTTACAAGAAATTTCGCCACCCCCATCATGACCATTTTGGCTCCGGAGAAGGAAATGTCCCGCAGGATACAGCGCCGGGGAACCCGTTCTATAAAAACGGCGCATTCTTTGGGCAAAACCTTCAACTTCCTAATGGTTTCGGGGGTCAGCGGTATGCGTTCTTCCCGGCGTTTGGCGGAATTCACATTCGCGTCCAAAAGCCGTCCCATGATCTCTATGAGATCGTCCGGCGGACGTTGGGTAAACTGAAGGGTGAAGATAGCCATGCCTTTAGAACTACTATAAGGGACATAACCCATGGAACGGGCGGCAACAAAGAAGGTCAAAGGCGACCCGCTGTCAGGATTCTTGAAACAGAGCCGAAGGCTGACCGCGTTATTGGCTTGTTGCAGCTTGCCGAGCAGTCCTGATTGGATATTTGCTACGATTTTGGCTCCTTCAAAGGACGAAGAATAGACAACACAGGGCCAAAAGTCTCCTCCGCATTTCAAGTATACCTGCTGGGTGATCATGCCGGTGACTTGAATTATTTCCTTGGTGAAGGTTACATTGATCACCTTATACCGTTCATAATATGTTGTGATTTTTTGACTCGTTAAGATACCCATTGATTATACTATAGAATTCTTTGGAATTTCAGTCAATCAGGAATATCTTTTCATAGCACTATTCATTAATATATAAGTTAACGTGTATAATTTAACGTGAATATGATGGAATACTAAGGGTCCTCGAATGGACGCTAATTTTCATGAATTAGAGGCTGTCCCAAAACTATGCGTGTTAGCGCATAGTCAATTAGTTTTGGAATAAGCTCAATTAGCATTCATTCGTGTAATTCGCGGACTTTTTCTCTTTGCCGAACTCACGTTAATTTAGATGGAGACAGTACGTATGAAGCGGTTATCGTTGCTTTTTTTCATAATTTTGGTATTTTTTGTTCAAGCCTTCGGATTTACGCAATCCAGGAAAGGATATACCCTGCTGGCGATACCGGTTTTTACGGAAACAGGACTTAAAGAAGAAGCGAACCTGCTTTTTTTGACCATGGTTGACGAACTGGAATGGCTTACCAAGGCACATTCTTTTGTCAGATTCGCCACATCCAGGGGGATGAACGGAAGGCCGCCTCCTACCCGGGGAAAACTTAATCCCGCAGACCATGCCTTGTTGCCGGAATATGTTATTACGGGAGTTTTGAACCAGGAACAAGACGGAACGAAGGTTTTTGAAATGAGCCTGTGGAGGCTGGAAGATTCGACCCTTATGGCTGTCCAGGAATTGGCCTATACCGATATTGAAGAAGGCGTGGGTTTTATCCCTTTTTTTATATTGAGCCTTTATTCAACCTTGCCGGGAGTTATTGATTTCGATGAAGAACTGAAATCCTGGAAAAACAAGTGGCTTTATATGGGACTGCGGGCCGGTTTTTCCCCGCGCTTTTATACAGTCTCCGGGGATTATTCCAGGGACGGATCGAAGCTCCGTATGCCGGGCTTTACCTTCGATGCCGGTTTGCGGGGAGAAATACAGATCTTTCCCCGGCTGGAACAGGGTAAAACCTTCTCTTTCGGCCTTCAAACCGGCGTTGATTTTACCTATGATTCAATCGATTTTACCTATTATGACCGTTCAACCTCGCTGATAAACCGCAGCAAGATCAATACCGCATCCGTGTCCGTTCCTCTGTTAGCAAAGTTTAACATAAAACCCGGTCAGTTTGTCTTTGGCCCCTATGGGGGAGTCTACTTTACCCAGCCCTTGAGCCGGTATAAGATTACCCCGCCCATAGGCTATACCGGAGGCTTCAACCTTGGGTATAAAATCGGAGCCACCGGGGCCTTGTTTTTTGATTTCCGTTTTTCGGGGGATATAGGCAAAACGGTAATTTCGGAAAACGATATACCCTACAACCGGTATGTGTTTACCCTCTCTATGGGCTTTGAATGGGGCTTCCTTACAAAAAAATCAAAAACAGAAGAAGGAAGCGAAAGCGATACCGCTTCCGGCGGTGAATATGAGGAAGCTTCGTATTAAGAGTTTACACCGCGCCTATGTCTTTGCGACAGTCCATTCCCGGAAAGGTAACGCTGTTCAGAGCGGCATAGGCTTTGGTCCGGGCTATCTCCGGGTTTGCGCCCCAAGCCGAAGCTGCCAGGACCCGGCCACCTGATGTAAGCAGGGGGCCGTCCTCTATTGAGGACGCTCCGGCGAAAAAGAGACGACCTTCCGATTGATCCAGGCGATCCTTGTCTATGATGATAAGGTCCCCTTTACGATACGGACCGGGGTAACCGCCGGCCACCGCCACCGGAGCGCAGACCGCGCCGCTTTTCCAGGCAAGGGGAAACCCTTCAAGGTTACCATTCTGGATGGCGGCGCAGAGGTCCGTCATATCCGTTTCCATGAGCGGGAGGACTGCCTGGGTTTCGGGGTCTCCAAGCCGCGCGTTGTACTCCAAAAGATAACAGCGGTCATCCCTTACCATGAGGCCGAAGAAGATGAAGCCCCGGTAATCCATGCCTTCCTGTTCCAGGCCCGTAAGGGTGGGTTTTAAAATCCGGGCGGTAAAATCCGCTTCCGCTGTGGCGGAGAAATCCGGAACCGGCGCGATAGCCCCCATACCCCCGGTATTGGGTCCCGTGCCGCCGTCAAACCGGCGCTTATGATCCCGGGCAGCTATAAAGGGCAGGATGGTCCCCTTCTTTCCGGGCCTGACGCTTACCGCAGCCAGGATCGAGACTTCCTTTCCATCTATAAATTCTTCCAGGAGTACTGTCTTTCCCGATTTTCCCAGGCTTCCCTCCTTTATAAAGGAATTAAGGGCTTTTTCCGCTTCATCCAAACTGGCCGCCACCACAACCCCTTTACCCGCCGCAAGTCCATCGGCCTTGATCACCAGGGGAGGAATACGGACGGAGGAGGATAGCGGATTTGAACAAAAGACCGCCGGACTCTGCCCTTGCAGACCAGGTTTAAAGTAATTCTCCGCATACCGCAAGGCTGCGGAATAATCCGAAAAAGTATGACTCCGGGCGGTCTTGATACCGTACTTTTCCATGAAAGATTTAGCCCAGACCTTGCTCGTCTCAAGCCGGGCGGCCTGCCTGTCCGGTCCAAGGATGGGCAGCCGCGCTTCCCGAAACAGGTCAACAATGCCTTCCGCCAAGGGCGCTTCCGGGCCTACGATGGTGAGGTGTATCCCCTCTTTTTTGGCGAATTCCAGCAGGGCTTTCTGGCCTTCCGGGGATTCCGGCAGGCCAGGGAGAGAGACGTTGGCGCATTTGACTTCCTTGCTGGTCCCGCCGTTCCCCGGAGCCACATAGATACGTTCCGCCGCCGGCGATTGGGCCAGCTTCCAGGCCATAGCGTGTTCTCTGCCGCCTGAACCGATTATCAGTTGTTTCATGGACCATATCCTCCGTATAGGTTATATGCCGCCGGTTTGCTTTCTTGATCCCGGCTTGACGCAGGGAATCCCCTGTTTACACAATTCGCAGTCCGCGCCGTCCCAGTTGGCGGCCTCCAGTTTGGCCGTAGCGTAAAGGGGCCAGGGGATGTCCACCCCGGGAGATCGGCGGTCCAGCACGCAGGCCAGGGCCTCTATGTGACCACCCAGGGCCTCCAGGACCGTAGCGCTTTCTCCCGATGATTTACCTGTAGTAACCACGTCTTCGGCGATAAGGATGCGGGTCCCCGGTTCAACAGTAAAACCCCGGCGCAGCTTCATGACCCCCGCATCGTCCCGCTCGGTGAAGAAGGCGGGAAGACCGAGCTGTCGGCCCAGTTCATAGGCAACCACGATGCCCCCCATGGCCGGACCTACCACCGCATCCAGGACGAGTTTCCCCGCCTGTATGTCCGCCCTGATGTGGTCAGCCGCCAGAGAGAGAACTTTTGCGGCCCGGTCCGGGTATTGCAGGAGCCGCGCACACTGAAAATAACGGTTAGAATGGCGGCCCGATGAAAGGAGGAAATGCCCTTCCTGCATGGCCCCGGATTCTCGCAGTAAGGTGACGACATCGTTCATAAAAATACCCCGGTCTTGCGATCTATTTTATAATACTATACCATCTTCTCCATGAATAAACAGGCGTTGCGGGCGGACATCCTGCTTTTAATTACTGCGTGTGTCTGGGGTTTTGCTTTTGTGGCTCAGCGGTCGGCAATGGACGAGATGGGTCCTTTTGCGTTTAACGGCATCCGGTTCATCCTTGGAAGCCTGTCTCTCGTTCCTCTGATCGTTTTCAGATTGAAAAGCCCCGAAAGGCGCATTGACGGGACCACAGGCCGTCCCCTGACACTCCTGACCTTCGCGGCCTGCTCCTGCCTGGCAGGAAGCTGTCTTTTCATCGCCGCAACCCTGCAACAGATAGGGATCATCTACACTACCGCCGGAAATGCGGGATTCATTACCGGCCTCTATGTGGTCCTTACCCCCATCTTCGGTATCTTCCTGGGAAAGAAAACCGGACTTCCCACCTGGATAGGCGCAGTCTTCACGGTGGCGGGCCTTTTCTTCCTCAGCGCCGCTTCCCAGGTCTTCGGCCAAGTTGCAGGCCCCGCTTCGCAACCCTTGCGCCTTAACCCCGGGGACATCATTACCGCAGTGGGCGCCCTGTTCTGGGCCTGTCATGTACTCCTCATCGACAGCATGGTCAGACGGGTGGACGCGGTAGTTCTTGCATCGGGACAGTTCATCGTCTGCGGTATCCTTTCCTCGGTCATAGCCCTTTTCCGTGAAACCATCTCGCCCGACGCCCTCGTGAAAAGCCTCATCCCTATCCTTTACAGCGGTTTCGGCTCTGTAGGTCTTGCCTACACGCTGCAAGTGGTAGGCCAGAAGTATGCGCCCCCTGCCCACGCCACAATACTCCTCTCCCTGGAAGGGGTCTTCGCCGCCATAGGCGGGGTCATCATCCTGTCCGAGCCTCTGGGAAGCTGGACCCTCCTGGGCTTTGTCCTCATATTCGGCGGTATGCTGGCCACCCAACTGGACGTTATCATAGGGGGCCGGAAGAAGTAGTCTTTCCTCGTCTGGCGATCCGGCGCTATGCTTTTTTAGAAACTCACCTTACATATCGGAGCCAAAAGTGAAGAAATTTGAGCCCGCCCCAAAACTAATTGACGGTACACTTCAGTTCCTTAAGGATTATTATACATTGGAGCAGAGCTATAAACTGTTGAAAGCTGATGCTATCCCAAAGTTGACGGTTGAACTCGCGAAAATCTCCGGTATGGAAGAAATTCACAACGATCCCATGGTTATACGTGAGGTGATGTTCGCGTTTTCGGCAGGGGATTTTTCGCAGCCCATCAGAATAGGAGGGATCATCCCCGGTTGTATGAAAGCCCTCCAGTCCCGGCTTCGGAATCTCATCTGGCAGGTTGAAAGGCTAGAGCAAGGCGACTTTACCCAGCGCGTTGAATTCATGGGGGAGTTCTCCGAGGCTTTTAACCGGATGACAATACGTCTGGATACTGCCATCAAGAAACTTCAGGAAAGGGAAAAGGACTTGAAAGTCCTGGCCGATAATCTTTGCGGTGCGGCATCATCATGTTGGAGATCGATCATTTTCAGCAATTCAACGACAAATACAGACGCTGGTCGGGTGATGCGGCGTTGAGGCATACGGTACGCATCGCTTTTTCCTTGTTTCGTAAGAATGACCTTTTTTGCCGCCATGGAGGGGAAAAATTTGGCTTTTTTTCAGCGGCGCCGGTGAAGCGGCTTGCCGTATCATTGCCGAACGTATACGGACAGCCATAGAAAACAGCCCGGTAGAACTGGAATCAAGTCCCGCGCCGATTACCGCCAGCTTAGGGCTAACAATGTCCGATATGGTCCCCTTGCCTCATGACGAGAATTATATCAAGGTGCTTTTGAACAACGCCGGCAACGCCCTCTACCGGGCCAGGGACAAAGGCAAAAACCGGGTTATATGTTTTTCTGAGGGATCGTCCTGACTGGTAGAAAGCGAAAACAGACGGGGATGAGAAACCCCACCCCCGTCCGGTATTTTTTTATTTAATCAGAATAAACTCCACCCTCCGGTTCTTCCACCAGTTGTCCCGGTCCTCAAAAGAGATAACCGCCCGTGTGCCGCCCATGCCTATGCTGCTCAGGCGGCTGCGGTTGACCCCGAAACCGACAAGGAAGTCCACCGTAGCCTTGGCGCGGTTTTCGCTCAAGGGTTGAAGCCCTATCTCTCCGGGACTGCCGTTTTCCTCGTTCCGACGGGCCTGGCTGCCGGGCGGCGTAGTCGGGTTGGCGTGGCCTTCCACGGTGATCTTGTAGTCCCGGAACTTGTTGAGTATCTCGGCGATACGCTTGAGGATACGGTAGTTGTTGTCCCCGATACTCTGGGCCAGGCCGTTGAAGTCTGCGGCGTTGGCCCGGAATATAATCGAAGGAACCTGAATTTTAAGGCGGTCTCCGTCCCGGATGACCAGAACGTCAATCCCTATTTTACCGTCCATGGATGAGGCGTTCCCCAGAACGTCTTCGGCCTTGAAGGTAAAGGGATAATCTGTGGCGGCCTGGACCAGTTCCCCACGGGAACTGCGTCCATCCCAGGTCAGGCGTTCCGAAGGCGCACCCCGGCCTTCTATGCGGTAGAAAGACTTCCGGGAGGTCTCCCTTCCCTGGCTGTCTATGACCACTTCCCAGATTTCAAGGCTCCAGTTTGCCAGAGGCGATGCGTCTTTGGCAATAAGGGACATGAAGAGATCATCATCCACCCCGTCGTTGTCGGGGCTGAAGTATTCCGGCGTGGACCTAAAGGCCAGTTCGGGGCCGGAAATATCCACGGTGACGGGTGCTGTCTGGACGGTAACTACGTCCCCTTTGGCATACGTAACCGTAAGGGTCGGGGTGTACCGGCCTTCCCGAATGGCGCCGCTGGCATCCAGGCCATTCCAGACGATGGTTTCCGGCGGGACGGCTGAGGGCGTGTCGGGGAAGGACCTGACGGCGGCCCCCGAAGGACTTGCGAGGTCAAGCTTCCAGGATTCTATTCCTTCCTTGATGGAGAGGATGATCCCCAAGCGGATGTTCCGGTTGGCGCCGGGGAGGGGAGCTATGCCGGAGGCTGAAGAGGTCAGGAAGACCCGGGGCGCCCTGGCGTCCACCGTGATGTTGTCGATGGTTTTGCGGAAGCTGTTTCCCGCCTCGTCGGTGGAACTTAAGCTGACCCGGTAAACGCCGTCGGGGACGGGGTTTTTCGCTTCATCCGCGCCGTCCCAGGAAATGGCCGGGGCCGCGCCTGCCCACTTCCAGGACCGTATGATCTGACCCTTTGAGTCGGTAATGGAAAGCTCCCATTCGTCATTTCCTTCGGCGCTTACGTTGATGGGGATGGAATCCCGTCTGCTGTCGCTGTTGGGAGAGAAGGTGGCGAAGGGCGTGGTAATTTCCGCCTTGGGAGCCTGGGTATCCACGACAAAGGGCCGGGAAACGGCTGTTGGCTGGTTCCCCATGGCGTACCGCACTTCGATTTTGGCGGTGTATGTCCCGTCAGGAACAACTTGTCCGCCGGTAGTCCTTCCATCCCAGGGAAGGCTGGCAGGCACGGCGTTTACCCCTTCAAAGGTCCGCACCGCGCTTCCTCCGGTGTTAAGGATGTCCGTTTTCCAGGACGTGACCCCTTCCCTCAGTTGAAGCTGGGGAACGATGGTTATACGGTTTTTGGCTCCCGCTCCGGTGGGTGAGAAGGCCCTTACATCCGTGGAGAGAAGTACCGGAGTATCTGCGGTACTCAGGGTGAACCGCACCTCGTTGGACCGGCCAGGATTCCCCGCCTGATCCGTGGCGGAGAGGCGGTAGACGTACTCCCCGTCGGGGGCAAGGGCGCCCGAATCGGTCTGGCCGTCCCAGATAATGCGGGAACCCGGCGCGCCGTTTATGCGGAAGGTCCGTACCGGCTGTTCCGAATCCGCCGCCGCCCTGCGAACTTCCCCGGTCCAGAGGGTTTCGGCGCTGCCTTCCTGGGCGATTATCATTTCGTCCTGGTTTCCGTCGTTGTTGGGGGAGAAGGCGCCGTATTCCGCTCTTATGGCAGCGCGGGGCGGCGTAACGTCCAGGGTAAAGGAGGGGGAGAAAGCTTCGGCGACATAGCCGTTCCGGTACTTCACCGAAAGTTTGCCATGGTAGGCCCCTTCGGGAAGCAGAGTTCCGTCGTCGTCCTTACCGTCAAAATCAATACTGGCGGGCGGCGAACCCTCCGAACCGGAGATGGTTCTCCGGGGATTGGCCTGGCCGTCACGGATTAGGAGTTCCCAGCTTACGATACTTTCTTTAACCGGGATCCCCGGATTGAGGGTGAGGGCGTCTTTTATTCCGTCCCCGTTGGGGGAGAAATAGGCGTCCGTTATCTGGAGGTTTACCGTAGGCTGAATGGTGCTGATCACGATGCTGTGCAGAGAAGTACTTGCGATATTTTTGGCCTTATCAGTGGCGCTTATCCGGTATTCATAAACCCCATCAGGCACTATAAAGTTCTTGTCATCCGTACCGTCCCAGATTATGGGCTCCGGTACGGTATTGGCAAACTCGAAGGTCTTTACCCGGTCTCCCGAGGCATTGAATATCCCACCTGTCCAGAGGTCTTCCGTGGAACCCGACTGGGCGATTTCGATAGTGTCTTTATTGCCGTCTCCGTCAGGAGAGAATATGCGCTGGCTTTCGCTCATTTCGACTATGCTGACTTCCGGAGGCGTGTTGTCTATTACGGTTTCATAGTCTTCGGTTTTTCCGGAATTATCGTTGTCGTCAACCGCGCTCAGGGTAAAGTAATAACGGCCGTCAGGAGCCGGTTCCCCGGAATCGAAAACGCCGTCCCACCGGAGGATTTCGGGAATTTCCACCCCGGCCTTTACGGCGGCAAACCGGGAGAAGAAATTTTTGAAGCCCTGGGTTTCAGGCCGCAGTTCCTTGTTCCGGTATGTTCTGACAACCTCTCCGGCTTCGTTTCGAATTTCCAGGGTCCAGCCAACAACGTAACGCTGATCGGTGATACGTATGGGGATTTCCAGATCGTCCGCAAGGCCGTCATGATTGGGAGAAATCCATTGGGTTTCCGGGTAGTCCACGCTGATTGCCGGCGCTCTCTTGTCCGAAACCCCCACATTCCAGGTAAGCCCGGCACCTATAGCGGCGGAACCGTTGTACAGGGGTTTAAACGCCGCAGACGCCGTCAAGTCTCCGTCCGAAGGAAGCCGGCCCCCTATGATACGCTTGCCCCCGGATTTGAGGGCGATGTTGACCCCTGCGCCGACGGAGGGGAAAAGGAGCGGAATTCCCCGGTAAAGTTCGAGGACATTGAAGCCCCAGGAGGTGGAAACGTACACCATCTCCGCCAGAAGAAGGGAAAGCCCGAGTTTTCCGGTGAAGTTGCGGAACCCGGGGGCGCTGAGGTCCAGGTATCCCGTCAGTTTCAAAGGGTCCACGTTCTCGCCCGAACCTCTCAGATGAAGCAAATCCGTGGAAATGCCGAAGACAGGCGTAAAGGCCGAAGGGATTATGTTTTTTCCCAGACCCTTCACCACAGTAGCTATGGTAAAATTCTCCAGGACCCCCAGGGTCCCCAAGTTGTACCGGAACCCCAAATCCCCGGAAAGGGTCCAGTTTTCGCCGGGATTCCCAAAACCGAAGTTTAACCCCGCCCCCAGATCCAGACCGGGGTACAACTCTTTCGCTACATTGAAGTTGCCGCCGAAATTGAATTTTACCGGCAGAGTGCCCCCTTCCGCGTTCCGGAGAAACCGGGAGCCATCCCAATCAGGGAAAGGGCTGTTCAAAAAATTCAGGGAGCCGCCCAAAGAAGCGAATTTCGTCGGGAAAAGGGCTCCCAGGTTGATCGCGTTTCCAAATCCCCTCTCTCTGAAACCGGGAATAGCCATGTATCCCGCCTCAAAAACGATGCGCTGGACTTCCCCGCCTGCGGCGGGATTTATGGCGCTTGCCGAAGCTCCTCCCAGGGAAGTGGAAAAAGCCCCGCCGCCCGCGAAGACCGGGGCAAAAAGGTCCATCATCGTATCGGCTCCGTTGAGGAGATCCGGAAACGACTGGGCCCAAAGCCCGGAGGAGACGACAAATATCAATAATAAAACCGGTTTTACTTTTCTGAGCATACTATAATCCTTATCTTCGAGGTAATTGATGATAAATTACAAATGATCGATTACCATATTTCAATGATAAAAGGTTTTTACAATTAAATCCATAGAACCTTGTATCGAATCAGGACAAGAGCATTTACTTTCCGTTATGTGCCATTTTTTAAGCCCAAATTTATCGTCATAGGCGCCATCCTTGGCGCCTGAAGTTTACCCCTAAATATTTTGTAAAATTATTAAAGAATATGTAATTTAACAATAATATGGTGATGTGGCTTCGCCGTAGTTTATAATAAATAGAGTACACTTTTCGACATAAAATTAGGATGGGCTACGCCCACAAATTATCACAAAATTAGACCTAAGAGGTTATATCATTTTTCAATTTTCCAAAGAAATCATCCAAACGGCGGTCAATATCGGACTTCATTGTCTTGTGGAGCCGCTCTATCATATTAGGGCTAAATTCACTTTTTTTGTCACTGGTATGGTCTATCGTCAGAGGGCAAAGAAGTTCATATATATCTACTTCAAGGGCCTTTGAAAGCCTTTGAAGCGTTTTATCGCTGACCCATGTACGGCACCCCTCAATGTCGTGAATCATCTGGTAGGAAACCTCAACCAATTCAGCGAGTTTTTCCTGAGTGAGACCCAATTCCTTACGTTTTACCTTAATATTGGCGGCAAGAAGCTCCCTTACGGTATTCATATACTCTATGACCTTATTTTTAAGTTTAGGTAAGTAAAGGCTACCGGAACAGTTGACAATTTCAATCGTTTGTGGTAAGTTATACCAACCGGTATGGATTATCGTTTTTTACAAATTTGACAGCGGGAAAGACCGCATAGGAGGCTTTTTTATGAAAAAGAGCAAGTTTTTGATAGCGGGAATGGCGGCATTAGCGCTGTCATTCGGTTCGGTTTTGGCAGGGTGCGATAATGGCACACCCAGCGATGGTGATCCACAGACAATTTCAATTTCTGAGGTTCAACTTTACACTACTACTGGGAATGCATATCCTGGAAGTGGAACTGTACAGACTGTAACCGGCACGGTGTTCCAAAGCTTTAGCGTTCCTGTCGGTGGTTCGCCTGCTGAACAGGAACCGGAGTATAATTTTCATGATGGATCGGGGCAAGGGCATTCCATCGGTACAATTGGTTCAATCTCGGCTGATGGGAAATTGACTTTGACCCTTGGCGAACTATCAGATGCTGATTTGTTCGATGCCGGCATGGATGGTGTAAAATACGGTATGTTGGTTACATCACCAGGGCTTCTTTTTGCAAAATCCCACGAGGATGATCTTGTCTTGGTGTACATCAACAAGGATTACACTATAGATGGACAGTCCGTTAAAAAGGGCTGGGATTTTGGAGGAAACACTGATACAAGCGGGTATAAGTGGGTGATAGATACGGCGGCCAAAAATGGAACGCCTAATGTCATAAATGGATACTGGGGTGTTACAAATGATGGAAAAAATATTGAGATTGTTGTAACGCCATCTGTCAGTTCGTCTGTGGCAAGAGCGGCAAATTGGTCAACA